>JBAUTD010000542.1:0-9091 GCA_049582045.1 Burkholderiales bacterium | reverse complement strand
GGTCAGGAAGGTGGCGTTGAATGCGCCGGTCTTCATGAAGTCCTGCCACTCGGGCGTGGCGAGGACCTTCTTGAACAGCTCGATGTAGTATTCGACCTGGTCCTTGGTGGCCCGTGGCGACATGAAGATGCCGCGCAGCATCAGATATTCGATGTCGAGGCCCTGCGACTTGCAGGTCGGAATATCCTTCCAGCCCTTGCCGTCGACGATCTGCTCGTCATAGGCCATCGGCTGCGCGTCGAACACGCAGAGCGGACGCAGCTTGCCTCCGCGCCACTGGGCAACGGCCTCGATCGGATTGTTGACGGTCGAATCGATGTGGTTGCCGACCAGCTGAACGGCGACTTCGCCGCCGCCCTTGTAGGGAATGTAGGTGAACTTGGCGTCGGTGGCCTTTTCGAGCGCGACGGTGATGATCTGGTCTTCCTGCTTCGAACCGGTGCCGCCCATCTTGCACTTGCCGGGCCCCATCTTCTTGCACGCGTTGATGTAATCCATCGCGGTCTTGTAGGGCGTATCGGCGTTGACCCACAGCACGAACTCGTCCAGCGCCATCATCTTGACCGGCGTCAGGTCGGTCCAGTTGAACGGCACGCCGGTGGCGAGCGGAGTGGTGAACAGGTTCGACAGGGTGATGATGATCTTGGTCGGGTCGCCCTTGGAGTTCTTGACGTCGAGGAAGCCCTCGGCCCCGGAACCGCCCTTCTCGTTGATCACCACCATGCCCTGCTTCATCAGGTTGTTCTTGGCGATGATGCCCTGGATCGCGCGCGCCATCTGGTCGGCGCCGCCGCCCGTGCCGGCCGGAACGATGAACGAGACCGTCTTGGTCGGCTCCCAGGCATGCCCGGTGGCAGGCCAGACCGACACCAATGCCGCGGTGAGCGCGGCGCCCAATGCTCGGGTGAATTTCGTTTTCATGTGCCCCTCCTCCTTGATTGAACTGCCTAGCAAACCCATTTTCGAATTAGCGATGCTGAACTGGCCTTGACGACGGTCAAGAGTTCGGATGCTCGGCCTCGACGCCTGAATGCTGCGCTGCGGCTCCGGCGCCGGCGCGCCGCGCCAGCCAGAGCCCGAGCCCGACCACCAATGCCGCCCCGGCCGCGCCCGCCGCCTTGTAGTGCACCAGCCAGGCCGCGTTCGCCGCGACCCAGTCCCCGATCGCGGGATCGGTGGCCATGATCTCGCCGGCGATGTAGCCCAGCAGCGCGCCGCCCAGCGTAATGATAACCGGGAAGCGCTCCATCACCCTGAGCATGACGGTGCTGCCGAAAATCACGATCGGGATCGAGATCGCCAGGCCCAGCACCAGCAGCGCGAACTTGGCGTGCGGCGGACCCTGCTCGGCGGCCGCCGCCACCGCGATCACGTTGTCCAGGCTCATCACCAGGTCGGCGATGAGAATGGTCTTGATGGCTTGCAGCAAGCTGTCCCCGCCCTGGACCGACTCGTCGCCGTCCTCGGGCACCAGCAGCTTGACCCCGATCCACAGGAGCAGCAGCCCGCCCACCAGCTTGAGCCACGGCAGCTGCAGCAGCGCCACGGCGAAGATCGTGAGCAGCACCCGCATCACGATCGCCGCCGCGCTGCCCCAGAACACCGCGCTGCCCTGCTGGCGCGGCGGCAGCGAGCGCGCGGCAAGCGCAATCACCACCGCGTTGTCGCCCGAGAGCAGCAGGTTCACCCAGATGATCGCGCCGAGCGCCTTCCAGAAGGCGAAATCGGCGACGCTTTCCAGCATCGCGCCTCTTCCCTGACAGATTCGACGGGAATTCTACCCGCGGCGCCGCACGCTCAGAACAGGCCGACCACCTTTCCGTCAACAATATCGATCTTGCTCGCCGAGGGAACCTTGGGCAGGCCCGGCATGGTCATGATGTCGCCGCAGACCATGACGATGAACTCGGCGCCCGCGGCCAGGCGCACCTCGCGCACGTTGATCACGTGGTTCGACGGCGCGCCGCGCTTTTGCGCGTCGGTCGAGAACGAGTACTGGGTCTTCGCCACGCACACCGGGTAGTGGCCGTAGCCGTCGTCCTGCAGCTTCTTGATCTGGTTGCGCACCTTGCTGTCGGCAGTCACTTCGGAGGCGCGGTACACCTTCTTGGCGATCTTGCCGATCTTGTCCCACAGGCTGTCGGAATCCTCGTAGACGAAGGTCGGCTTGGAGGGCTTGTCGCACATGTCGACCACGATCTTCGCCAGCTCGGCCGCGCCCTTGCCGCCGTCGGACCAGTGGGTGGCCAGCACCACCGGCACCCCGAGCTTGGCCATCTTCGACTTGAGCAGCTCGATCTCGGCCGGCGTGTCGAAGCTGAAGCGGTTGATCGAGACCACGCAGGGAATGCCGTAGACCTTGTGCACGTTCTCGACGTGCCGCTCGAGGTTGACGAGCCCCTTCTCGAGCGCCTCGACGTTCTCCTTGTTGACCTCCTTGACGTCGACCCCGCCGTGGTACTTGAGCGCGCGGATCGTCGCCACGATCACCGCCGCGCTCGGGCGCAGCCCGGACTTGCGGCACTTGATGTCGAGGAACTTCTCGGCGCCGAGGTCGGCGCCGAAGCCCGCCTCGGTCACCACGTAGTCGGCCAGCTTCATCGCCGACTGGGTGGCGATCACCGAGTTGCAGCCGTGCGCGATGTTGGCGAACGGCCCGCCGTGGATGAACGCCGGGTTGTTCTCCAGCGTCTGCACCAGGTTGGGCTTGAGCGCGTCCTTGAGCAGCACCGTCATCGCGCCCTGCGCGTTCAGGTCGCGCGCGTAGACGGGCTTCTGCTCGCGCGTATAGCCGACCACGATGTTGCCCAGGCGCTTCTTCAGGTCCTCGATCGAGGTCGCGAGGCAGAAGATCGCCATCACCTCGGAGGCGACCACGATGTCGAAGCCGTCCTGGCGCGGGTAGCCGTTGCCGGGCCCGCCCAGCGCCACGGTGATGTCGCGCAGCGCGCGGTCGTTCATGTCCACCACGCGCTTCCAGGCGATGCGGCGCACGTCGATGCCGAGCTCGTTGCCGTGATGGATGTGGTTGTCGAGCAGCGCCGCGAGCAGGTTGTTGGCGAGCTGGATCGCGCCGAAGTCGCCGGTGAAGTGCAGATTGATGTCCTCCATCGGCACCACCTGCGCGTAGCCGCCGCCGGCCGCGCCGCCCTTCATCCCGAACACCGGCCCGAGCGAGGGCTCGCGCAGGCAGATCACCGCCTTCTTGCCGATGTGGTTGAGCGCGTCGCCCAGGCCCACGGTGGTGGTGGTCTTGCCCTCGCCCGCCGGCGTGGGCGTCATCGCGGTCACCAGGATCAGCTTGCCGTCCTTGCGTCCTTTCAGCGACTCGAGGTACTCGAACGAGATCTTGGCCTTGGTGTGGCCGTAGGGCTCGAGGTGATCCTCAGGGATGCCCAGCTTGTCGAGCGCGACCTTGGAGATGCGCTGCAGTTTCGCGGCCTGCGCGATTTCGATGTCCGACGCCATGAATCGTTCACTCCCTTCTCGGTGAAATTCTTACTTCAATCAGCTATACATGAGCTCGAGCGTGCGACCCTTGCCGTAGCCCGGGTTGCCCGGCTTCTCGCCGCCCTTGGTGACCTTGACCGCGCAGTACTTGAACTCCGGGATCTTGCCGAAGGGGTCGAGCACCGGATTGGTGAGCAGGTTGGCCGCCGCCTCGTAGAACGCGAACGGGATGAACACCGCCCCGCGCGGGGTGCCTTGATCCTGTCTTGCATACAAGGCGATCTTTCCGCGTCGCGACTCCACGGTGATCACATCGCCGGGGCCGGCGCCCAGCGCGGCGAGATCCAGCGGATGCATCGAGGCCACCGGCTCGGGCTCGATCGCGTCGAGCACGCCCGAGCGGCGCGTCATCGCGCCGGTGTGCCAGTGCTCGAGCTGGCGGCCGGTGATCAGCACCATCGGGTAGTGGCGGTCCGGGCGCTCGGCGGCCGGGATCAGATCGGCGGGGACGAATTTCGCCCTGCCCGTCGCGGTCGGGAAGTGGGTGCGGAACACCACCGGCTCGCCCGGGTCGCCTTCGTTCTCGCACGGGTAGACCACGCAGGAGTCGCGCTCCAGGCGCTCCCAGGTGATGCCCGCGATCGAATTCATCCCCTTGCGCATTTCCTCGAAGACTTCACTCGGTTTTTCGTATGACCAGCCCAGACCCAGTCTTTTTGCCAATTCCACGATGATCCACAGGTCCTCGCGCGCCTCGCCCGGCGGCTCGATCGCCTTGCGCGCGAGCTGGACCATGCGGTCGGTGTTGGTGAAGGTGCCGTTCTTCTCCGGGAACGCGGTCGCGGGCAGCACCACATCGGCGAGGTACGCGGTCTCGGTGAGGAAGATGTCCTGCACCACCAGGTGCTCGAGCCCGGCCATCGCCTCGCGCGCGTGCGCCACGTCCGGGTCGGACATCGCCGGGTTCTCGCCCATGATGTACATGCCGCGGATCTTCCCTGCCTTGGCGGCATTCATGATCTCGACCACCGTCAGGCCGGGCTTGAGGTCGAGTTTCGTATCCCACAGCGATTCGAAGCGCTTGTTCGCCTCGGGATTGTCGACCCGCTGGTAGTCCGGGTACATCATCGGGATCAGCCCCGAGTCCGAGGCGCCCTGCACGTTGTTCTGCCCGCGCAAGGGGTGCAGCCCGGTGCCCGGGCGCCCGACCTGGCCGGTCATCAGGGTGAGCGCGATCAGGCACCTCGCGTTGTCGGTGCCGTGCACGTGCTGGCTGATGCCCATGCCCCACAGGATCATCGAGCCCTTGGAGGTCGCGAACATGCGCGCCACCTCGCGGATCGTCTGCGCCGGGATGCCGCACACCGGCGCCATCTTCTCGGGCGAGAAATCCTTCGCGTTCTCCTTCAGCGCCTCGAAGTTGCTGGTGCGCTCCTTGACGAACTTCTTGTTCACCAGCCCCTCGTCGATGATCGCGTGGATCATCGCGTTCAGCAGCGCGACGTCGGTGTCGGGGTTGAACTGCAGGAAGTGGGTCGCGTGGCGCGCGAGCTCGGTGCGGCGCGGGTCGGCGACGATCAGCTTGGTGCCGCGCTGGGCGGCGTTCTTCATCCAGGTCGCCGCCACCGGGTGGTTGACCGTCGGGTTGGCGCCGATGATGAACACCACCTCCGCGCGCAGCACGTCGTTGACCTGGTTCGACACCGCGCCCGAGCCCACGCCCTCGAGCAGCGCCGCCACCGACGAGGCGTGGCACAGGCGCGTGCAGTGATCGACGTTGTTGGTGCCAAAGCCCGTGCGCACCAGCTTCTGGAACAGGTAGGCCTCCTCGTTCGAGCCCTTGGCCGAGCCGAACCCGGCGAGCGCGTACCTGTCCTGATCTCGAATTTCTCTTAACTTCTTCGCAGCCAGATCGAGCGCTTCTTCCCACGTCGCCTCGCGAAACACCTCCGACCAGTTGGCCGGATCGACCACGAAGTCGGCGCCCTTTTTCACGCCCGGCTTGCGGATCAGCGGCCTGGTCAGGCGGTGCGGGTGGTGCGCGTAGTCGAAGCCGTAGCGCCCCTTGACGCAAAGGCGGCCGTGGTTCGCCGGGCCGTCGCGGCCGGTGACGAAGCGGATCTTGTTGTCGCCCACGTGGTAGGTGAGCTGGCAGCCCACGCCGCAGAACGGGCACAGCGACTCGACCGTCTTGTCGACCGTGGCGAGGCCCGCCTCGCGCGCGGGCATCAGGGCGCCGGTGGGGCAGGCCTGCACGCACTCGCCGCAGGCGACGCAGGTCGACTCGCCCATCGGGTCGTCGAAGTCGAACACGATCTTGGAGTGCTCGCCGCGGAATGCGTAGCCGATGACGTCGTTGACCTGCTCCTCGCGGCAGGCGCGCACGCAGCGGGTGCACTGGATGCAGGCATCGAGATTCACCGCGATCGCCGGGTGCGAGACGTCCGCGGCGGGCTGGGTCCTGGCGGGGAACCTGGGCAGGCCCAGGCCGAGCTTCTTCGCCCACTGGTCGAGCTCGGAGTCCAGGCGGTATTCCTTCTCCGGCATGTCCGAGAGCAGCAGCTCGAGCACCATTTTCTGCGAGGCGCGCGCGCGCGCCGAAGTCGTGCTGACTTCCATTCCGGCGCTCGGGAAACGGCAGCACGAGGGCGCGAGCACGCGCTCGCCCTTGATCTCGACCACGCAGGCGCGGCAGTTGCCATCGGGCCGCAGGCCGGGCTTGTAGCAAAGGCGCGGGATCTCGACCCCATGGCGCGCCGCGGTCTCGATGATCGGCTCGTCGGGGCGGCCGACGACCGTCCTGCCGTCGAGCTTGAACTCGATCGGCATGGTGGCGATCTGGTCTGTGCTCGCACGTTCCATCAGCTTACCTCGCGCGCAAAGAATTTCATTACGGAGAGCGCCGGGTTCGGCGCCGCCTGGCCCAGGCCGCAGATGGAGGCGTCCATCATCGCCTGCGAGAGTTCCTTGAGCAGCGGCTGGTCCCACTTGCGCTCGCCCATCAGCGCGAGCGCCTTGCTCGTGCCCACGCGGCAGGGGGTGCACTGGCCGCAGGACTCGTCGCGGAAAAAGCGCATCAGGTTCTGCGCCGCCTGGCTCGCCTTGTCGCGATCCGACAGCACCACGATCGCGGCCGAGCCGATGAAGCAGCCGTGCGGCTGCAGGGTGTCGAAATCGAGCGGCACGTCCGCGAGGCTCGCGGGCAGGATCCCGCCCGAGGCCCCGCCCGGCAGATAGCCGTAGAGCTCGTGCCCGTCCTGCATGCCGCCGCAGTACTCGTCGACCAGCTCGCGCAGCGTGATCCCGGCCGGCGCGAGGTGCACGCCGGGCTTTTTCACCCGGCCGGAGACCGAGAACGAGCGCAGGCCCTTGCGGCCGTGGCGGCCGTGGCCGGCGAACCAGGCCGCGCCCTGCTCGACGATCTGGCGCACCCAGTACACCGTTTCCATGTTGTGCTCGAGCGTCGGGTAGCCGAACAAGCCGACCTGGGCGACGTACGGCGGGCGCAGGCGCGGCATGCCGCGCTTGCCCTCGATCGACTCGATCATCGCCGACTCCTCGCCGCAGATGTACGCCCCCGCGCCGCGGCGCAGGTGAATGGGAGGCAGGGGAAAATCCGCCTTGGTTTTCAGCTTGTGGAGTTCTTTCTCCAGAACCTCGCGGCAGCCGGCGTACTCATCCCTAAGATAGATATAGATCTCCCCCACCCCCGCGCACCACGCGGCGACCAGCATCCCTTCGAGGAAGCGGTGCGGGTCGCGCTCGAGGTACCAGCGGTCCTTGAAGGTGCCCGGCTCGCCCTCGTCGATGTTGACCGCCATCAGGCGCGGCGCGCGCTCGGCCGCGACCAGGCGCCACTTGCGCCCTGCCGGGAACCCCGCGCCGCCCAGGCCGCGCAGGCCCGAGTCTTCCATGATCTTGGTGATCGCCTCGCGCGTGCGCTTGCCCGCGAGGCACTCGGCGATCAGCCTGTAGCCGCCGCCGCGGCGGTATTTCGCGTAGTCGACGTACTCGGGCACCGGGCAGCGCGTGGCGCCGTCCTCGACCGTCTCGCGCACCTTCTCGACCGTCGCATAGGGCACCGGGTTCTGCCCCACCACCGCGACCGGCGCCGCCTCGCAGCGCCCGACGCAGGGCGCGTGCACCACCCGCACCTCGGCGCCCAGCAGCTCGGGCAGGCGGTTGTACAGATGATGCGAGCCCGCGAGCTCGCAGGCGATCGAATCGCACACCCGCACCGTCACCGCAGCGGGCTTCGAGCCGTCCTTGACCACGTCGAAGTGATGGTAGAAGGTCGCCACCTCGTACACCTCGGCGAGCGCCATGCGCATTTCCTGCGCGAGCGCCGCCAGGTGCGCCGCCGACAGCTGGCCGCAAGCATCCTGGATCCTGTGCAGGTGCTCGATCAGCAGGTCGCGCCGCCGCGGGGCCTTGCCGAGCAGCTTTTGCACCTCCGCCAGGGCCTGCGGGTCGACCGTGCGGCCCTTGAGCGTCGAGCGAAACCCGCCTTTTCCCTTCTTCTTCACGGCCGTTGCGCCTCCTTGATCCGCGGCCATTATCCGGCAAGGGGTCGCCGCGAACGATTGACTGCGGTCAAGCCGCCGGAGTCGCCGCTGCCTATACTGGCGCGCGAAAGGAACTCCTTATATATGACCGCCGCAGCGAAAAAAATTCCCGCCACCCTCATCCTCGGCGACGGAATCGGCCCCGAAATCGTCGCCGCGGTGGTCGAGATCCTGAAAGCCGCCGGCGCCCCGTTCGCCTGGGAGCGCCACGACGGCGGCATGACCGCCATAAAGAAACACGGCGACCCCCTGCCGCCCGGCCTGCTCGCCTCCATCCGCCGCACCGGCCTCGCGCTCAAAGGCCCCCTCACCACGCCCGTCGGCGGCGGCTTTCGCTCCGTCAACGTGCGCCTGCGCGAAGAATTCGGCCTGTTCGCCAACGTGCGCCCGGTGAAAACCATCGTCCCCGGCGGTCGCTACGAGAACATCGACCTCGTGCTGATTCGCGAAAACGTCGAAGGCCTCTACCTCGCCTGGGAGCACTACCTGAGAGTCGGCGACGACCCGCAGGCCGTCGCGATCTCCTCCGGCGTCAACACCCGAGCCGGCGGCGAGCGCATCGCGAAATTCGCCTACGCCTACGCAGTCAAGAACGGCCGCAAGAAAGTCACCATCGTCCACAAAGCCAACGTCCTCAAAGCCCTCACCGGCCTTTTTCTGGAGGCCGCCCGCGAAGCCGGCAAGAAATACGGCAGGAAACTCAAGATCGACGACCGCATCGTCGACGCCTGCGCCATGCAGCTCGTCCTCAACCCCTGGCAGTTCGACGTCATCCTCACCACCAACCTCTTCGGCGACATCCTCTCCGACCTCATGGCCGGCCTAGTCGGCGGCTTGGGAATGGCACCAGGCGCCAACATCGGCGACAAAGCCGCCATCTTCGAAGCCGTCCACGGCTCCGCCCCCGACATCGCCGGCAAAGGCATCGCCAACCCGCTGGCCCTCCTCCTCGCCGCCTGCCTCATGCTCGACCACGTCAACAAGAAGCCCACCGCCGACCACATCCGCCACGCCATCGACCGCGTCATCCGCGACGACGCCCTCCGCACCCCCGACCTCGGCGGCAAAGCCAACAC
>JBAUTD010000541.1:0-24370 GCA_049582045.1 Burkholderiales bacterium | reverse complement strand
GATCTTGCCGCTGCGGCCCTTGGGGGCCTTGCCGAACGTCGCGTGCTGGCGGTAGCGGTGCTGCGCGGGGGTCGGATTGTGTGGGCGAGCGCGGCGCTGCTGGCGATGTTCGGGCTGGATGTGGACGGTGCGGGGGAGCCGCGGCTGCTGGATCTGGTGGCCCCGAGCGACCGCGAGGCGCTCTCGGGGGCGCTGGAGATCAATCCGGGCACCGAGGTGGGGCCGCGCTCGTTCACGGGGGTGCGGGCCGATGGCAGCCAGTTCGATGCGGAGCTGCGCGGCTGCACGCTGGAGCTGCCCGGGGGGCCGGGGGTGGCCGTGGCGCTGAGCGACGTGACGGTGCAGCGCCGGGCGCAGGCGCAGCTGTCGTACCTGGCGCTGCGCGATCCGTTGACCGAGCTGCCGAACCGGGCGCTGTTTTTCGACCGGCTGCGCCAGGCGCTGGTGGCCGCGCGGCGCCACGGCAGCTCCTTTGCGGTGCTGGTGAGCGACCTGGACGGGTTCAAGCTGATCAACGACCGCTACGGGCATGAAACGGGCGATGCGCTGCTGCAGGTGGCGGCCAAGCGGCTGCGCGCGGCCACGCGCGAGGGCGACACGGTGGCCCGGATCGGGGGCGATGAGTTCTCGGCGTTGCTTGCGCGCGCGGCCACCCCGGAGGACGCGGCGATCGTGGCGCGGCGCATGGTGCAGGCGCTGGATCAGCCGATCGTGATCGCGGGCCAGCCCTGCCAGGTGGGCATCAGCATCGGCATCGCGCTGTACCCGGCAGGGGGCAAGGACATGGACGTGCTGGTGGCGCACGCCGACGCGGCGATGTACGCGGCCAAGCGCGCAGGCGGGCGCTGCTACAAGTTCGCCGGGGAGCGCGATGCGGACATCTCCGGGCCGCTGCGGCTGCCGTTTTTCGAGTGGAGCGAGGCCCACAGCGTGGGCGTGCCGCTGATGGATGAGCAGCACAAGGAGCTCGCCGGGCTGATCAACCGCATCGGCGAGGACTTGAAGGCCGGCCACGACGCCGAGCGGCTGCACGAATCGTTTGCCAGGCTGGTCCAGGCCGCGCGCGCGCACTTCGCCACCGAGGAGCAGCTCATGGCCAGCGCCGGCCTGGGCGCGCCCGCCGAGCGCCACAAGCAGGAGCACCGGCGCCTGATCGAGGAGCTCGAGAGCCAGGCCGATGCCCTCGAGGGCCGCAGCATGTCGCTGACCATGCGCTACCTCAACTTCTGGCTGTCAAGCCACATCGAGTCGACCGACATGCATCAAGCGAAGCCGCTGATCGAGGCGCCGGTGGATGAGCCGATTCGCGAGTCCCGGCCCACCCGATCAGCGCAAGAGCTCGAGCGCTGGCATCGAACGGTCCGGCGCGGCCTGTGGGTGGCGCCTGAACCGCGGTCCACCGCCCCTGCGCGGAGCTGCCTAAACTAGCCTTGCGAGGTCGAGCTGCTGGCGCGGCATCAATCCCGCGATGCCAAATCACAAAAATTGACAGTCGATTTAGTAAGTTAGTCTTGATCGCGCGGTGCGGATCGAGGACCCTTGAATCTTTCCATTGGGGGGCGTCGAGCGTGGGTCGTGACGGTCTCGGTACCGGCGTGCGGAACGGCGCCCTGGTTGGCCACGCGCGCCCGGGCCGTCGCGCCATCGCTGGCCGGCGAACAGTCCCGGTTACGCGAACCCCGTGAGCAGCCCGCGTCCTTCGCCGTCCGCGGCGTCCGGGGAGGCTATCCCCGGCGGACCCACTGCCAGCCCGCCCAGGGAGCTGGAGCGTAAGCTCATCGAGTCAGTCGCGGGCCGGTTCGAGATTGCCCGGTTGCCCGCGGCGCCGCTCATCATCGACCGCGCGCTCAAGGCGAGCCGCCAGCCGGGCGATGCGTCGCAGGTGTGCGAATGGGTCGCACTGGACCCCATCCTCGCGCTGCGCGTGCTCGACGCGACGGCCGGGTCCGTGGAGGCTCAGCACGCCACACCGGCGCTGTCGCTTGCCGAGCGAGTCGGCGCCATTGCACCGGAACTCCTGAAGTCTCTGCTGATGAGTACGGCGCGCTGCTCGCTGGGACCGGAGCCGGCGCTCTTGGCCGCACGCGAGCTCGGCGAGTTCTGGATTCACGCGCTGCGCGTCGCGTTTCTTGGCCGCGCCTTGGCCGAGGCCTGCTCGTACCGAAATCCCGAGGAGGCATACCTCGCGGGCTTGTTGCACGATATCGGCTCGTTCGCGCTGCTCGCCACCGTGCCGAACACACTGCGCTCGCTGGCAGCGACGCAGGCCAACGCGCCCTGGGGAGCGGTTCCGGAGCACGCAGGCAGGTTAGGGACGATCCACGCACAAATCGGCGCCACGCTGCTGGAAAAACTGCAGCTGCCGTTCTACGTTTCGGACGCGATCCTGCTTCACCACGCGCCTGCCGCGGAACTGGAGGGGACGCACGCGCTGGTCCGTATCCTGTGCTGCGCCGAAGCCCTGATGCTTTCGCGCAGCGCCGCGCATCCGCACGGGGAGGCTGCGGATCTGCTCGGGATCTCCGCGTCGGCCGTGTCAGATGCCGAGCGGGCAGCCGCGGAAAGGGTCAGCGCAGTCCTGCGCGGCCTCGGGCGCCTAGGGCTGAGCAAGTCTAAGAGTATCAAGGCGTCGCCGGTCGAGGTCGCGGCGCCAGCGGCGGGGGCGCCGCAGCGTTTGACCGAAACGCTGGTGATGCGGTTCGTCAGGGAGGCGGAACAGGCGTCCTCGGGTGACACGTCGCCCGAGCAGAGACCCGGCGGCGAATCCAGCCGCACGGACGATCCGGCGCAAGTCGGTGCCGACGAGGAAGGTTGGTCGGAGGCGCTCGCGCTGCACGGCACGAACGTCGCCGCGGGCTCGATTCTCGACCAGGTCGTGAGCGAGGCGATGCAGTTGGAGGCGGCAACGCTGTTGCGTTCGGCCGGCGATATGGCACGCACAGTCGCTGACCTGCTGCCGCTGGCGCGAGTGGTTGCGGGCGTAAGACGCGCCGCGCTGTTCATCGCGAGCGTCGACCGGAAGAGCTGGCCGGCCTGGCTGATTGATGGCCAGGGCCCGCTCCGCGTCGAGCTGGAGCTTTCGCCCGAAGGACAATCTGCGCTGGCGCGCGCGGCGCGACAGACCGGCCCGCTCGCTTCGTTCGAGGAAGGAAGAACAGGGCCGCTCACCGGTCTGGACCTCCAGGTCGCACGCATGTTGGGGGCCGACGAGTTTGCCGCGATCCCGGTCAGGGGCGACGACGCGGTCAACAGGGGCGTGCTGGTTGTCGGGACCAGCGCGATGAAGGCGCCGCGCTTCGCTCAGGTGCTGCCGTTCCTGGTCGAGCTGGCCCGGCTTGTCGGCCGGTCTTCCGCGGCGCCCAGCACGCTTCCCGACGCGCCGCGCAGCGGCGAGGCGGACGAGTTGCGGGCGGCCACCAGACGGCTGGTGCACGAGGCGCGAAATCCGCTTTCCGTGCTGAAGACCTATCTGCAGATCGCGAGATCGCGTGCCGAAGGCGGCGCTGGCCTCGAGAAGGAACTCGAGATCGCGAACCAGGAAGTGGAGCGGGTGGCGCGCTTGCTCGACGCGATCGGCAAGCCGCAGCAGAAGAGTGCGCCCGGGGTGCGGCGGGTCGAGCTGAACCGCATGATCGAGGACCTGCTGCTCCTGTATGGCGACGCGCTCTTCTCCGAGAAGAGGATCGTCTTGTCGCCCATGTTGGATGCAAGCATACTGCCTATCTCCTGCGATGCCGAAGGACTCAAGCAAGTGCTGCTGAATCTGCTGATCAACGCATCGGAGGCTCTTTCGAGCGGCGACCAGGTCATGGTCTGCACCTCGGATCACGTCAATTACGAAGGGGAAGTGATGGTGGAAATCTCCGTTGCAGACAACGGACCCGGAATGCCGCCCGAAAAGATCGCGGGGCTTTTCGCGCCTCCCGTGGCGGGGCGCACGGACGCGGCGCGCGGAATCGGCCTTCCAACCTCCCTTGCGGTGTTGAGGGCGATGGGCGGACACCTTGTCTGCCGCAGCCGCCTGGGCGAGGGCACGACATTCGCGATTCTTCTCCCGCGGACCGCCGGGCCCGACGCGCGGGCACCCGTCGGCGCTCCTTCGTAAGGAGCGATCGCAGGCGATGCAGATCTCCGAAAGTCTCTTGCATGCAAACCGAAGCTTGCCTGCGCATGCCGACCGAGTCCACGTCCTGATAGTCGATGACGATCCCATGGTTCGTCGGGCGCTCGCCGACTTGGTGAGCAGCAGCGGACGCCGGGTGACCCAGTGTGGCTCGGGCGCGCAGGCAATCGAGGTCGTCGCGAAAGAACCGGTCGACATCGTGCTGCTCGACCTCAATTTGCCTGACATGACAGGCCTGGAAATCATGCAGCGGATGCGCGAGTCGCGCCCAGAGTCCACTGTAATAGTGGTCAGCGGAGACGACCGCATAGATTCCGCCATTGCTACGCTCAAGTCCGGTGCGCACGAATACGTGCGCAAGCCCTTCGAACCGGTCGCGCTCGTTCGCTGCGTGGAAAACGCCATTGAGGCGCGCAAGCTGGCGTGGGAGAACACCGTCATGCGCATGCGCCTCGAGCACTCCGAGCGCCTGCACCGGTATTTTGTCGATAATTCTCCGGATTTCATTTTCGCCCTCGATCCTCAGGGGCGCTTCCGGTTCGTGAACGACCGCGTCGTCACGATGCTCGGCTACTCCAGGGAAGAACTCAACGGGATGCACTATTCGGCCGTCATCGACGAGGAGCACCTGCTGCACGTGAAATGGGCGCTTGGCGAGCGCCGCGCCGGAGAGCGCGCATCGCGGGATATCGTCGTAAGGCTGATACCCCGAGGCTCGGACGCGGAATCGTGCCAGGATGAGGCGTCGACGACGGTGTCCCTCAGCACGGTAGGCATCTACGACGACGCCGGCGACAAGAGCGGATCCGGCAGGCGATTCCTCGGAACCTACGGGGTTGCGCGCGACATCTCCGCCCGGCTCCGCGCCGAGCAGATCGTCGAGTTTCACGCCTTTCATGACGCGTTAACGGGGCTGCCGAACAGGACTCTGTTCCGGGACCGGCTTAGCCAAGCGATTGCCGAAATGCGCCGGCGCAGAAAGGCGCTTGCCGTACTGTTCATCGATCTGGACCGCTTCAAGATCGTGAACGATACCTACGGGCACCTCAAGGGGGATCACCTCCTGCAGCAAACTGCCTCCCGGCTGCGCAAATGCCTGCGCGAGACCGACACGCTTTCGCGTATCGGCGGAGACGAGTTCGTCGCGCTCGTTCCGGATCTGGAGGGGCGCCAGGACGCGGAGGCAACGGCCAGAAAGATACTGCACGAGCTCGCGGAGCCGTTTTTTCTCGGCTCCGAGCCGTTCCGGACCAGCGTGAGCATCGGCGTCGCGGTCTTTCCGGGGGACGGACCGAACGAGGAGGAGCTCATCCGCCACGCGGACCTTGCCATGTATCAGGCCAAGAGGAAGGGCAGGAACGGGATAGTCTTCTTCTCGCCCGAGTTGAGTACACACCACGCCGACCGGCTGCAATTCGAGCACGACTTGCGCGGTGCCGTGAAGCGCCGCGAGTTCGAGACCTACTTCCAGCCGATCCATAACGTGAGAACCGGGGACGTGGAACGGCTCGAAGCGCTGATTCGGTGGCGCCATCCTGCGCATGGCCTGCTGCTCCCCGGACGGTTCATCGGCATCGCCGAAGATTCGGGCCAGATCCGCGAGCTCGGCGAGGTCGTGCTTGACGCTGCGTGCTCGCATTTGGCGAAGTGGCGCGCTGGCGGCGCCGGCGATCTTGGCGTATCGGTGAACCTTTCGGCGCGGGACTTCGACCATGATGATCTCGTCGAGCGCGTCCTGGGCGCGACGCGGCGACACGGCCTGCCTGCGAGTGCGCTGGAACTGGAAATCACGGAGAGCCTGCTGATCGAGGACATGGACGAGGTTTCCAAGCGGGCGTCCCGCTTGCGGGCCGAAGGCGTGCGCATCGCGATCGACGACTTCGGCACCCGCTATTCGTCGCTCGGATACCTGCACACCCTGCCGATCAGCGCGATCAAGATAGATCAGTCTTTCGTGCGGGATCTGGGGCTGCGCAACACCAGTAGCTCGATCGTGGCGGCCATGATCGGAATCGCGCGCGGACTGCGCCTCGACCTGGTGGCGGAGGGCGTGGAGCGGACCGTACATCTGGAGTCGCTGCAAAGCATGGGCTGCGACGTGATGCAGGGATACTTGTTCAGCCGCCCGATGCCCGCGGGCGAAGTCAGCGACTACCTGGTCTCAACCAAAGCGCAATGAAACGATCGCCGCACGAAAGGCGGGCGGATCGGCCAAGCCTCGGCTAGCGAGGCTTTGAAGGCGGCAGCCGGGCGGATGAAACGGGCGGCAGGTCCGGTTTTTTCGGTTGCTTGGGTTTCTTCTTTTCGCGGTTGCTGCGCAGCTGACTCTTGGCCATCCGGGCGCTCCTTCAAAGCTAGGTGGCGTGGCATTGATACGACTGGCGGTGATCATAGCCGACATCGGCCGCCACAGGGGTCGCAAGGCAACTAGCCACTGCTCCCGCGTAGTTTCGGGCGCCTATTCGCCTACGAGCAAGCGGCAGCGCGCTCCGCCCTTGCCCGCCGGCGCGAGCGCGCGCTTGAGCCAGTCCAGCAGTGGCGCGGCCTCCGCGGCGAAGCCGTACGGCGGGTTGACGACCACCATGCCGCAGCCGCCGAGCTTGCCGGCCTCGTAGCCGGCGACCAGCCTGAGATCGAGCCACAGGATGCGCCGAATCCCGCTCGCAACCACGTGGTGCTCGAACGACTGCATCGCGGCGGGTTCCATGAGCGGGAACCACAGCGCATATACGCCGGTTGCCCAGCGCTGGTGCGCGCTCTGCAGGGCTTCGGTAAGGCGCGTGAACTCGTTCGCGCGGTCGAACGATGAGTCGATCAGCACCAGTCCGCGGCGCTCCGTCGGCGGCAGATGGGCCTTGAGTGACTGGTAGCCGTCCATCAGGCGAACGGTCACCTGCCGGTCGCGTTCGAACAGCTTCTCCAGCTCGGCGCAATCCTTCTTGTTCAGCTCCGACAGCACCGCTCGGTCCCCGGGGCGCAGGAATTTGCGTGCGATCAGGGGTGAGCCGGGGTACCAGCGCAGCCGGGCATCGGAGTTCTCGGAGCGCACCGCCCTCAGGTAGGGGGCGGCGAGCTGCGGAACATCGTCCCGGTCGAGGATGCGCGCGATGCCCTCGCGAAACTCGGCATTTTTCTGCGCCCAGGGGTGTTCGAGGTTGTAGCGGCCCGTGCCGGCGTGGGTATCGAGATAGACGAAAGGCTTGTCCTTGCGCCGCAGGGCGAGCAGCAGGCGCACGAGCAGGACGTGCTTGAAAACGTCGGCGAAGTTGCCCGCGTGGAACTGGTGCCGGTAAGCGAGCATTCGCTAGAGCTTGTTGTACTTGGTGGCCCTCCCGCGCGCCTTGTCGACCGGGTATTTCTGCGCGTTGAGCGCAAGCTTGCGCTCGGCCGCCGCGAGCAGATCGACGTTCAGCCGGTCGGCGAGCTCGACCAGGAAAATGAATACGTCGGCCAGTTCCTGCTCGACCTCGGCGAGCGTCTGCGGCGGCAACCGATCGGCCTGCTCGGGGGTGAGCCACTGAAAGTGCTCCACTAACTCGCCCGCCTCGGCAATCAGCGCCATGGCGAGATTTTTCGGGTTGTGGAACTGTGCCCAGTCGCGCTCGGCGACGAACTCGCGTAGCTTCGCGCGCAGGGCCTCGAGTTCAGTGCCGTTTGGGGTATCGCTCAAGGAAGAACTCCTCCGTGGATCGTTTCCACGGAGGTTACCTCAAGCCAAGCGGTTACGCCGCCTTGCTGGCCCAGCGCTGGAGGTCTTCCAGGCCGCCGATGCGTGTGCCGTTGATGAAGACCTGCGGCACGGTCTGCGCGCCCGCAATCGCGCCGACGGCGCGGCTGCGAACCTTGTGCTCCAGCGGCAGCTCGACGTAGCTGTAACCGAGACGCTGCAGCAGGTCCTTGGCCTTGGCGCAGAACGAGCAGCCCTCGCGCGTCAGGATGGCGACCTGGTCCGGCTTCCTGGCCGTCGGACTGATGTAGGCCAGCATGGTATCCGCGTCGGACACTTCGAACGGATCGCCGGGCTTTTGCGGCTCGATGAACATCTTTTCCACTAGGCCGTCGCGCACCAGCATCGAATAGCGCCAGGAACGCTTGCCGAAGCCGAGGTCGGCCTTGTCGACCAGCATGCCCATTCCGTCAGTGAATTCGCCGTTGCCGTCCGGAATAAGAGTGACGTTCTGGCATTCCTGGTCCTTGGCCCACTCGTTCATCACGAACGCGTCGTTGACCGACACGCACAGGATCGTATCCACGCCGTTGGCGAAGAACGCCGGCGCGAGCTCGTTGTAGCGCGGCAGGTGGGTGGACGAGCAGGTCGGGGTGAACGCGCCCGGAAGCGAGAACACCACCACCGTCCTGCCTTTGAACAACTCGTCGGTGGTGAGGCTGTTCCATTCGTTGCCCGAGCGGGTGCGCAATACGACCTGCGGCACGCGTTTGCCTTCATGGTTGGGAAGCATCATGCAACTCCTATGATTGATTATGGCTATCAATCTATGGGATCCATTCATGTAATTCCAATGACTTGTTCCGATGGAGCGCATAGCCCGGACCTATAGGCGCTGCTAGACTGCGCCGCTCCCAATGCCAGACCATCGCCACGCGCTAGACGGGACGGCCTTTTTCGTGATGCTGCTGCTCACGGCGTCGTGGGGCTTCCAGCAGGTGATGATCAAGCTGGCTGCGGCGGACGTGTCGCTCGTGATGCAGGCGGCAATCCGTTCGATAAGCGCGACCATCCTGCTGCTCGTCTGGGCGCGAACGCGAGGGGTTGCGCTGTTCGCGCGCGACGGTACTCTGCGGCCGGGCCTGGTCGCGGGACTGCTTTTTGGGGCCGAGTTCGTCTTCATCTACGCCGGGCTGGGCCACACGACTGCCTCGCGCATGATCGTGTTCATCTACCTCACGCCGCCACTGACTGCGCTCGGGCTGCACTGGCTGGTTCCGGGCGAGCGCATGCAGCCGCGTCAGTGGCTTGGCGTATTCGTCTCGTTCGCCGGAATTGTACTTGCGTTCGGCGAGGGCTTTGCTGCCTCGGGCGGCGCGACCATGCTCGGCGACCTTTGCGGCGTCGTCGCCGCCGTGCTGTGGGCGGCCACGACGGTTCTGATCCGTGCCAGCGCCCTCGCGCGCGTGACCGCGAGCAAGACACTGTTCTATCAGCTTGCGGTGTCGTCCGTGCTTCTGCTGCTGGCGTCCGGCCTGATGGGTGAACCGGGCGTTTCGCGCCTGAGCCCGATCGCGGTCGCCTCGCTCGCCTACCAGGGCGTGGTGGTCGCGTTCGCGAGCTATCTGGCGTGGTTCTGGCTGCTGCGACGCTACCTGGCAGGGCGGCTCGCGGTGTTTTCGTTCCTCGCGCCGATGTTCGGCGTTGTGTTCGGCGTGCTGGTGCTGTCCGAGCCGCTCAGGCCGGCCTTCATCGCGGCCGCGCTCCTGGTGGGGGCGGGAATCGTGCTGGTCAATTACATGCCCGTGCGCAGCGGGTAAACTTCAAGCCGTGGACAAGGAACATCCGTCTTCCCAGCGTGTCGACGCCGTGCAGTACAGACTCGGCATGCGCACGCTCGCGGCCGCCGTTAACATTATCACCAGCGCGCATTCGGGGCATCGCTACGGCATGACTGCCACCGCGGTATGCTCGGTGACCGCTGATCCACCCACGCTGCTGGTGTGCATCAACAAGGCGACCACGACTCACGGGGCGATTACAAAAGCCGGTGCGTTCTGCGTCAATACTCTGCGCGCCGAAGACTGGGAGTTGTCGACCGCGTTTAGCGGAGCCCAGAGCGGGGAAGGGCGATTCAAGTCGCGCGATTGGACGCATCTCACGACCGGGTCGCCCGTGTTGATTGATGCCCTGGTGTCGTTTGATTGCCGACTGGTGAAAAAGATTGCGCATGGCTCGCACACCATCTTCATGGGCCAAGTCGAGCAGGTGCTGTTCGGCAAGAAGGGCAAGCCCCTGCTGTATGTCGATGGCCAATACGCCAAGATCGCCGCGCTGTCGCATGGCGAGCCCCTGCCTGAGGGTCTCGACTACTGGGGCTACTAGTCCGGCATCTCGCCCGGCAGTGTGAATCGTTGCCGCGTGGTGCAGTAACGGTTGGCGTACAACCGGCCTACCGGCCGAAATTGCGCCTCAGAGATGCGTTTCGTGTTCGGGTCGATGACGCCGTCGCGCGCGTGCACCAGCAGTATCTCGCCGATGATGAAGTCGCGCCCGGGTACGATCTCCAGCCGCTTGAACAGGCGGCATTCGAAGCATGCCACTGCCTGCGCGATGCGTGGCTGCGATATCAGGCGCGCAGGCGCGGGCGTGAGGCCTGCCTTTTCGAATTCGCTTTCCTCCTCCGGAATCTCCTCGCTCGAGAGGTGCATCGCGTTGGCGTTCGCCTCGTCGACTAGGTTGACGACGAATTCGCCGCTGCGCAGGATGTTCTTGAGCGAATGCTTCATCCCGCCATCGATCCGCGGGCCGAAGCTGACCATGATCAGCGGCGGGTCCTCCGAGAAAGCGTTGAAGAACGAAAAGGGCGCGCAATTCGCGACGCCCGCTTCGTTCACGGTCGAGATCCACGCGATCGGACGCGGGATGACCAGGCCGACGAGGAGCTTGTAGCGCTCGACGGGCGTCAGCGCGCCCACCTCGAGATCCATCAGGGCGCCGCGCGGCGGTAGAACTGGCGTTCGCGCGAATCGAGCCACTGCAGTGCGACGTCGAGGTATTTCTTGAAGTGCGGGGTCTTCTGGTGGGCCTCGAACGCAGCCTCGTTGTCGTACACCTCGTACAGCATGGCCGCGGTCGGGTCGTTCGGGTCCACCAGGATGTCGAAAGTCCTACACCCGGGCTCGGTTTCGCGCGCCGCCTTGCCGTTCGCCTGCACTGCCGCCATGAACTTGTCGATGCTCTCCGGCTTGATTCGAAGCTTTACCACCAGCGCAAATCCGCTCATCGTCGCCTCCATCGTATGGGTCTCCGGATTATCGACGTGAGCGCGTTCGCGTCAACACGGGTAAGCGAACCGGTGCTTGGGGATTTGCTATAATTCGCGCCCTCGCGCCCGTAGCTCAGTTGGATAGAGTACCTGGCTACGAACCAGGGGGTCGTGGGTTCGAATCCTGCCGGGCGCGCCAGTCACTTCAAGGCCTTAGCGAAAGCTAAGGCCTTTTTTATTGCGCCATGAGTTCGAGAATGATGATCGAGCAGGCCGCGTCGCCAAGCCGAAGCCGATCCTCGCAGGAAAGTAGGAGAATGTGTCCATTTGGTGCCGGTGAGCAGAGGATATCCCATGGCAACTCCATTCAAGAACGTCAGGGGCGGGCAGGCGATCGCGCCGATTCGCACCGGCGAGGAATACATCGCCAGCCTGCGTGGACGCAAGCTCAAGGTCTACCTGTTCGGCGAGCTCGTACCCGAGCCGGTCGACCATCCCGTGATTCGTCCGTCGGTCAACGCGGTGGCTGAGACCTACGATCTCGCCGCGCGCAACCCAGAGCTGGGTAGCGCGCTTTCGCCCTACACCGGCGAGCGGGTGAACCGCTTCCTGCACGTGGCGACGAGCGCCGAGGACCTGGTAATGCAAAACAAGATGCAGCGCCGGCTGGGACAGCTCACTGGAACATGCTTCCAGCGCTGCGTCGGGATGGACGCCATCAACTCTCTGCACTCGGTGACTTTCGAGATCGACCAGACCCACGGCACCTCGTATCACGAGCGTTTCCTTGCCTTTGTGACGCGCATGCAGCGCCTCGGCTACGTGATCGGCGGCGCAATGACAGACGTCAAGGGCGATCGCGCCAAAGCCCCGCACGAACAGGCCGACCCAGACCTGTTCGTCCGTGTCACGCGGCGTACCGAGAAGGGGGTATACATCCGCGGCGCCAAGGCGCACCAGACCGGGTGCATCAACTCGCACTGGCTGATCGTGATGCCGACGCTGCGCCTCGGTGCGGAGGACCGCGACTACGCCGTGGTCGGCGCGCTGCCGGTGGATGCGCCCGGCATCACCTACATTTACGGCCGCCAGTCCTGCGACACGCGCAGCATGGAAGGCGACATCGACGCCGGCAACAAGCGCTTCTCCGGCCAGGAGGCGATGATCGTGTTCGAGGATGCGTTCATTCCCTGGGAAAACGTGTTCATGGACGGCGAGCACGAGTTCGCCTCAATGTTGGTCGAGCGCTTCACCTGCTATCACCGCCGAAGTTACGTTTGCAAGACCGGTGTGGGCGACGTGCTGATCGGCGCCGCGGCGACCGTGGCCGATTACAACGGCGTGGAGAAGGTCTCGCACATTCGCGACAAGCTGGTCGAGATGACGCACCTGAACGAGACCATATACGGCACCGGCGTCGCCGCGAGCTACCAGGCAGCGCCGATGAGCTCGGGGGTCTATCTCGCCGATGACATGCTCGCCAACGTGTGCAAGCATCACGTGACCAAGCTGCCCTACGAGATCGGCCGGCTGGCGCAGGACCTCGCGGGCGGCCTGATGGTGACGCTGCCCTCGGAGCAGGAGCTGAACCACCCGGAAGTGGGCGCGATCATCCGCAAGTACCTCAAGGGGCGGGCCGAGATCGACACGGAGGATCGGATGCGGATCTTGCGCTTGATCGAGAACATGACGCTCGGCCGCAACGCCGTGGGCTACCTCACTGAATCCATGCACGGCGCGGGCTCGCCGCAGGCGCAGCGAATCCAGATCTCGCGCCAGATGCAGATCGAAACCAAGAAGCGCATGGCGAAGAGCCTGGCGGGAATCGCCAGCGAGCCGCCCGATGAGCCATCGTCGGAAGGGGTACAGTACTTCGATCGCGTTTTCCGCGCGGTAGACGGGCAGGATTGAAAAGAAAGCGTCGCGGGCGCCGCGCTTGGAGGGTACTGCGGACCGCACCGCCCGGAATCCGGATCGTCATCGCCGCGCTCGCACTGATCGCGCTCTCGCTTGCGGTGAACTGGGTGTATCAGGTGGCGCGCAAGCCGGCCGAGCTGTTCTTTCCCGTAAGTGGCGTTCTCTCGAAGACGCCGGCCGAGACTTGGCGCCAGTATGAGCCGATATTCCGCGAGCACGCCACTGCAGTGATGACTCCGGATCTTCTTGCGGCGCTTGCGCAGGTGGAGGCCGCAGGCAACCCGGTGGCGCGGACTTACTGGCGCTGGCGCCTGACCATGGAACCTTTCGATGTCTATCGCCCTGCGTCGAGCGCGGTCGGAATGTATCAAACGACAGACGGAACCTACCGGGAAGCGAAACGGTACTGTGTCCACGACCACGTGGTGGCGGAGGTCGGTCCCTGGTACCAGTTGAATTCGTGCTGGTTCAATAGTCTGTACCTGCGGGTCGTGCCAAGTCACGCGGTCGAGATGACCTCGGCCTACCTCGATCATCGGGTAGCCGGCGTGCTCAAACGCGCGTCGGCATATGCGGCCACGCTTCAGCAGAAGCAGGACCTGGCCGCCGTCATCCACCTGTGCGGGGCCGCGGCGGGGGAATCTTATGCCAGGCGAAAATTCCTGCTGAGCCCCGGCCAGCGCTGCGGCGATCAGGACCCGGATCGCTACTTGGCGCGGGTCAACGCGATGAAGCGGGTTTTCGCCCGTTTGGCGAATGTCCGATGAGCGTGCTCCGTTGCGAGCCGCGGCATGAATGCCCCGTGCCGAGTGTGGCAGGTCGCTCGCCACGCCGGCGGCCTCACTTGCTGCGCGCCCGGGTTTACGCCAAGCTTATGCCCGAACAAGATCACTCATAGACTCCCCGCTCCGAGCCCAGCACGCGATGCTTCCTGAAACGATCGGTCGCTACCGCATCATCGGTGAGCTCGGGCGCGGTGCCACCGGTACGGTCTACCGCGCGGTCGATCCGCTGATCGAGCGCACGGTGGCGATCAAGACGCTGAACCCGAGCCTGCCGGAAGATGTGCTGAACGACGTGCGGGAGCGCTTTCTGCGCGAAGCAAAGTCTGCCGGACGCCTGAGCCATTCCAATCTTGTCACCATCTACGACGTCGGGGTGGAGGGCGAGATCGCGTTCATCGCAATGGAGCTGCTTGAAGGAGAATCGCTGCAGCGGATGTTGCGCCAGCAGGGCAGACTGGACTACTCGACGGCGGCGGACCTCACGGCGCAGATC
The DNA here is from genome assembly GCA_049582045.1 of Burkholderiales bacterium. Classification (GTDB taxonomy): domain Bacteria; phylum Pseudomonadota; class Gammaproteobacteria; order Burkholderiales; family SG8-39; genus DAHVFK01. Next base: position 10,117 of record JBAUTD010000541.1, on the reverse strand, counting down.
GCGGAAGGTCTGGAGCACGCGCACCGGCATGCAATCGTGCATCGCGACGTGAAGCCCGCCAACGTCATAGTTTCTCCTTTCGGACACGCCAAGCTCACCGACTTCGGCGTTGCCTACGTACCGTCTTCGTCGATGACCCAGACGGGAGTGGCGCTCGGGTCACCGAAATACATGTCGCCCGAGCAAGTACTCGGCCAGCCCGCTGATCCGCGCTCCGACATCTTTTCGCTCGGCGTGATGCTGTATGAGATGCTGGTGCATCGCACACCGTTCGAGGGTGCGGGCGAAATCGTCATGTTCGAGCTGATGCGACGGATCATGGTTGAGCCGCATCGCAACGTCTCGGAGCTCGATAGCACGCTGCCGAAGGAGTTCGACCGCATCCTCGCGCGTGCGCTGGCCAAGAAACCCGAGGAGCGATACCAGCGCGCGGGGGAGATGGCCGAGGCGCTGCGCAAGCTGCGCGGAGTCGCTTCGCCTCTCGAGCGCCCGGCACAGGCGGACGAGACGATGGTGTTGCGCGCTGCGTCCATCGATCAGACCAGTGAGCTCCTGCTGGCCGAATTCGACGAGTTCGCGCGCGGGCTCGAGGACCGGCAGCAGGCCGAGCTGCGGGCCGAGATCGAGGCGCGCAGGCGCAAGAAGAACGAGCTGCGGCTCTGGGCCGAGACGCAGGCGCGTCAGCGCGAGGAGTACGAGCGCCAGCGCCAGCGCGAGAGCGTGGATTCGCCCCTGTCCGCCACGGCGCGGCGCAACGCCGCGATTGAGATGCTCCGCAAACAGGCGGCGGATCGGCTCGCCGAGCCCAAACCGGTGCTCAGGACCGCGGAGATCGAGCGCCTCGACCGAAGCCTGCGTGCGGCGTTCCGCTACCTTGCTGAATTCGCGCAGGAAGTGAACGCCGCGAACCCGACCCTGGGATTCCGCTACCGGATGATCTACATGGGGGAGCTTCCGCTGCTGAAGCTGACCGATGCGTTCGCCGATTTCCGCATGCGCAAGATCGGCGACCGGGAGTATCACGACTTCGTCACGCTGTCGTGCCGGCTGCGCCCGTCGCGCGAGGCGACGGTGGAGCTGTCGACGCTGGACATGGCACGTTTTCAGCAGGAGCTCGACGCGCTGCAGATCGAGAGCACTCGGCGCGATTTGAGGAACGATTTCAGGCAGGTCGCGCGTGCCGTGTTCACACTCGGCGCGATTCCCTGCCACGTGCGAATCCGGGCGGACTACGACACAGTCGGGATCACGGTCGACTTGCTCAACGTCGGCAATCTGGGGCGCTCGCGCCGCAATTTCACTCTCGAGACATTTACCGAGGACCTGGTCGACGAGCTTGCGCAGTACGTACTCGGCCTCGACCGCAGCTTCGAGAGCAGCCTCGAGCGGCCCTGAGCGGCAGTGCTCACCTGGCGTCGGCTACTCGGCTGCAAGCGCGGGTCAAGAAGGGTTTCTTGATCTGGCTCAATGCCGATCGTATTGGCGGTCGCAAGATCGATCGTGGCGGCTCAACCTGAGCCACGGCGCGCGGCACGCGCGAATGGGGTCATAAACGAACTTGCTGGCGGCGGTCGGCCCCCACTTCCATAATCGACCGGGATATCGTGGCGTGCGCGCCGCATCCCGCAACAAGGGACGAACATGTCGAATCGAATCAGCGTCATGGTGATTTCCGGCAGCCGCGAAAGGCTGCAGATGGCGGCGATGGTGGCCTCGGTCGGGGCCGTCAGCGGCAACGAGGTGCACGTGTTTCTATCGATGAATGCGCTGACGTACTTCGTCAAGTCGTCGCCCCAGGAGCCTGGTGTCGAGGGCCCGGTCGGCAGCCTGCTCGCGCAAAGGAAGGTGCCGCCGTTCCGCGAGTTGTTTGCGAATGCAGTCGACCTAGGCGACGCGAAGATCTATCCTTGCTCGATGGCGATGGACGTACTGGCGCTGGAGCAGAGGGACCTGGAAGATTTCATAGGCGAACCGATGGGCCTGACGAAGTTTCTCGACGAGGCGAGTACGGGCCAGGTCTGGTCCTTCTGACAATTCGGACAAGAGAGCGAGAGGCGCAGGGCTATGAGCACGCGGAAACTGGTGGATGCGCGGGGCAGTTTCTGCCCGGGCCCGCTGATGGAGCTAATTGCCGCGATGAAGGCGGCGCAGGTCGGCGAGGAGCTGGAGGTGCTCTCGACCGACAAGGGCTCGGCGCACGATATCCCTGAGTGGATCAACAAGGTCAAGCACGAGCACATCGAGACCCGCGAAGAGGATGGGGTGTGGCACGTGGTGGTACGCAAGGCGAAGTAGGGGAGGTTTATCCGATTACGCGAGCGACATGAGGAGGAGGCGATGAGAATTCTGGTCGTAGGTGGAGGAATGGGCGGCACCATCCTGGCGAATAACCTGGCGAGGCGACTCGTCGGTGAGTTGCGTTCGGGGAAGGCGCGGATCACGATGCTTTCGGCGTCGGAAAAGCACATGTATCAGCCGGGGCTGCTGTATCTGGCGATCGGAAGGACGACGCCGGACGAGCTCTACCGCGATCAGCGGAGCCTGCTGGAGCCGGGCATCGAATTCCACGCCGATCCCGTGGAGGAATTCCAGCTCGACAAGAACCAGGTCAAGACCAAGAGCGGCAAAGTACACGCTTACGACACGATCGTGATCGCAACCGGCTCGCGGCCGGTGGCGAACGAGATCCCAGGCTTGGCGGAGAACGCCGAACAGTTCTACACGGAAGAGTCGGCGCTCAAGATGTTCAAGCGCCTGCAGGCGTTCCAGGGCGGCAGGGTCGTTATCACGGTCGGCGTGCCGCACAAGTGCCCGATGGCGCCGCTCGAGATCACCTTCATGTTGTACGACTATTTCAAGGACCGCGGCATCCTGGATAAGACCAAGCTCCACTACACGTATCCGATCGGACGCACGCATTCGCTCGAGAACGTTGCCAAGTGGGCGACTCCCGAGATGGAGCGTCTCGGCATCACTTACGAGACGCTGTTCAACATGAAAGAGGTCGACGGTGCGAAGAAAGTCGTGCGCAGCGAGGAGGGTACCGAGGCCGCGTTCGACCTGCTGATCACCATTCCAGCGCATCGCGGCATGGAAGTGATCGAAAAGAACGGGCTCGGACAGCGCGGCTTCATCCCCACGCACCGCCACCGCTTGAACATGGAAGGGCGTGAGAACGTTTTCGTGCTCGGCGACACCACCAACCTGCCGATCAGCAAGGCGGGCTCAACGGCGCACTTCGAAGCCGAGGCGCTGGCCGAGAACATCGCGGCAATGGTCAAGATGGGAACGCCGGTGCGCGATTACGACGGCAAGGTGTTCTGTTTCATCGAGGCCGGGAAGGACCGGGCGACGTACGCCATGTTCAACTATCAGAATCCGCCCGACCCGAAGGCCCCCACGCGCGCCGTGCACTGGTTCAAGATGGCGTACAACAAGCTGTACTGGGCGTCCGCCCGCGGCCTGCTCTGAGGAGACGATCATGAGCACCTCAAACGAGGCGATCTCGACCGAGCTCGAGGTCCAGCGCGTGGTCGAGGCTGCGCGCGATGCACTCACCGACGAGATGGTTGGGCGCCTGTCCGAAGCAGTGGGCGAGGGGCTCAGCCTGCTCGATCAGGTAAATCGTTCCGGTTTGGAAAAGGCCCTGCCGTCGATCGCCAGGATGGTGCGTGATGGAGACCTGGAGCGCCTGGTGCAGCTGGCGCGTGTCTACGGATCGGCGGAGGACGCTCTCAGCGACGAGATGATCGGGCGCCTGGCGGAAACGCTGGCCGAGGGCCTGTCCCTGATGGACCGCCTCAGCCGCGGCGGCGTGTTGCGCCTGGTCGAAATGATGGAGAGGATGCAGGCGTCGGGCGCGCTGGAGCGCATTGCGGTGACGCTGCCGAAGCTCATGGAGCGCCTCGAGCACATCGAGCACTTGCTCGGCAGCCTCGAATCGGCCGTAGCCGAGGCGGAGCGTATGCCCGCGCCTCAGGGCGGAGTCGGTGGCCTGTGGCAGATCATGCGCGACGCGGAAACGCAGCGCGGAATGCAGCTGCTGCAGAGTTTCAGCAAGAACCTTCGCGGCGCGGGCAAGTAACCGGTGAATGGGCCACGCGGCCAGGTGACTGGCCGCGAGTGGCCATCTTGCGGGATTTGATGAGAATAGTTATCATCGGAGAACTTGTCTCAGAAAGGCTCTGCTCGCTCACGCGCGGAAGCCGAGGTACGTAATTGAATGAAAAGCAGAAACTTGATATTAACGCTTGGGCTCTGGCTACCGCTTAGCGCGTTCGCGCAGCTGCCTCATTTCACACTGAGCATCAAAAACCACCATTTCGAGCCAAGCGAAATCACGGTGCCGGCTGGCAAGCGGATCAGGCTGGTGATCGAAAACAAGGACTCCACGCCGGAGGAATTCGAGAGCCGGTCGCTGCGGGTCGAGAAGGTCATTCCCGGCGGCAGCAAGGGTACGGTTACCATCGGTCCGCTCAAGCCCGGCGCGTACGAGTTCGTGGGCGAGTTCCACGAGTCGAGCGCTAAGGGCACCTTGCACGCGAAGTGAGGAGCCATGCTCGGATCCGCCGTCGTCGTATTTCGTGAAACCCTCGAGGCCGCGCTCATCGTCGCGATTGTGATGGGCGCAAGCCGCGGGGTCGCGGCCCGCGGGCGCTGGATCGCCGGCGGCGTCGTGCTCGGAATCGTCGGCGCGCTTGTCGTCGCCGCATTCGCGGGCGCGATCTCGGAAGCGGTGCAGGGGCGCGGACAGGAGTTGTTCAATGCCGCCGTGCTGCTGGTCGCGGTGGCGATGCTTGCCTGGCACAACGTCTGGATGAGCTCGCACGCGCGCAAGCACGTGGAGGAGATGCGCCATCTCGGGCATGACGTGAGCGTTGGTGCAAAGCCCATGTCGGCGATGCTTGCCGTGACCGCGCTTGCGGTGCTGCGCGAAGGCGCCGAGACCGTGCTCTTTCTGTACGGTTTGATGGCGACCGGGGGCAGCGCCGGACTCGCGCTGGGCGGGATTCTGGGGTTGGTCGGCGGAACGGCGATCGGCGTGCTGCTCTACTTCGGGCTGCTGCGGGTCCCGCTGCGGCATTTCTTCACCGTCACCGGCGTGATCGTGTTGCTGCTGGCGGCCGGGCTCTCGGCGAGCGCCGCCGGATTTCTGGTCCAGGCGGGGCTGCTGCCCCCGATCGTCAACCAGGTTTGGGACACCTCCGGCATTCTCAGCGTCGGAAGCCTTACCGGACGCATGCTGCATGTCCTGGTCGGCTACAACGACCGCCCGACCGGAGTCGAATTACTGTTCTACATCGTCACCCTGGTGACGATCCTCGCGTTGATGCGCGTGTTCGGCGCCCGTTCGACCCGCGCCGCGCGCGCCCAAGCCGCGAAGGAAGGCGCACCCGCGTGAGACGCGCCTTAACGCCGTAACGACGACTCGGCCAGCTCTCGCAGCTTGCCTTTCCAAATCTTGGTCAGGTTTGCTCCCGGCGTGATGATGTCCCCGACTTCCCGGCTGCGAAAGCGCGTGTTGACCGACATTGCTGCAGCGTGTGTCGGAAAGCGTTCATTTGCCATCCCCTCGCGCATCGCGCGGGCCACTCAATGGAATCATAAATGTTTGCGATTCGCCGTGTGCAATGTCACGCCTACGCGTTGTGTTCGGCAAGTGAATTCGCTACGATGCACGCTCGCTAGCGTTGCGTGCAACGCGACAGCGGCCTGGGAGATGCCCGGGATGACATCGGGCAGGTAAGGAGAACGTATGCCATCTGTGGTCACCAAGTCCGACCTCGTTCAGGCGGCAGCCAAGGCCGGCAATCTGAGCAGGACCGCCGCGGGTGACGCCGTAAACGCCGTGTTCGAGGCCATCGTGTCGAGCGTCGCAAAGGGCAATAGAGTCACGGTAGTCGGTTTCGGAACCTTCTTGCCTCGCAAGCGCAAGGCGCGCGCCGGCCGCAGCCCGGCGAACGGCAAGGAAATCAAGATTCCCTCCAAGACGATCCCGGCCTTTGCCGCCGGTCAGGGCTTCAAGGACGCGGTCGGCAGACGTTGACGTCGCGCCGCACCGATTGCGCCGCAGCGAAGTTGGCGCGCTGCTGCAGCAAGCCCGCCTAACGGCGCGATTTGTCTTGGCATTGCAAAGCACAAAAAGGCTTGGCAGAATTCTTGCGCAGACAAGCTTCGTGCCATGGAAAACCCGCTCATACTCTCGCTCGATAGTCACGGCGTGCCGCACCGCTGGATCAGCTGGCAGCAGGCGTGCTTCTATTACGCGAAGAACCTGGTGGCTTGGACCATGGGGGAGCGCACGTTCACTTTCTACGGCGGCATCAGCCGCCTGACCGGGGAACGCTCCAGTATCACTGCGCATTCGATCATTGCGATTCGAGGCCGAGCGCTGGCGGCGCGCGGGTTCAATCAGGTTCCGCCGCTGAACAATCGCGAGCTTTTTCGGCGCGACCGGCACGTGTGCGCGTACTGCGGAGGCGAATTCGGATTCTTCAAGTTGACGCGCGATCACATCACGCCTCTGTCGCGCGGCGGGCGCGACACCTGGATGAATGTGGTCACCGCCTGCAGGCAGTGTAACGGGCACAAGCGCAATCGCCTGCCGCAGGAGGCGGGGATGGAGCTGCTTTACGCGCCGTACGTCCCGAACAAGGCCGAGTATCTGATTCTGACCAACCGCCGGATCTTCGTCGACCAGATGGAGTTTCTGCGGCAGCACGTTTCGGTGCATTCGCGTCTGGGACTTGCGCCGGCCTAGCCGGCGCGATTGCCGCAGCCGCCGTGCCCGATTTCTGGCGTAACAGCGGGTTTCACCTTCTGCGACGCGACGCCGAGGGGCGTCTGCGGGTGACTGACGACTTCCTGCGCGCGTATTATCTGCGGCCGGAAATCCACCCGGTCGAGGAATCTTGCGAGGCCGAGCTGAGGCTCCATGCGGCTCTGATGGACGATCCGCGACGCGCGGTTGCGCAGAGCGAGATCGACGCAATCGAAGATCAGGATGCGCGCGACAACTATCTTGTCCTGTTGCGCTTGCGCCAGCGCCTGCTCGAGGCCGGCACGGTCGAGGGTTGCTACATGAACCTGTTCAAAGGTGATGTGGACGTGCCGCCGCTGTTCGTCGAGCAGCTCGCTCACGTGATCCTGCGCAATCTGCTCGATACCTGCGACGACCCGCTGCAGCTGCGTGCGGCGGAACTGTTGTTTCGCGACCAGAAGGCGACGCTGCGCGACGGGCACGTGCTGGTCGCCGACCTGGAGATGATCGAAATGCACGCTGCCGGGACTCGCTACGGCGGAATTGGCCGGCTCATCGTCGAGGCGCAGGGTACCCTAGGCAAAGTCGAGCTCGACGTCCTCGATCGGCACAACAGCTCAATCTACTGGGAGCGCGAGTCACGTCTCGACACGGTGCTCAGTCTCGACTACGGTGGGGCGGGCCTGGACGCGCTGTGCCGTGTGCTCGAGTCATGGGTGGCGCATTTCTTCGGCGTGCGTGCCGAGGTCAGGCCGCTCAGGAGCATCGAAGAGCGCAAGTGGGCCTGGCACATCGGGCTCGATGCCGAATCGACCGCCATTCTGAACGAGCTGTGGAACGCAGGCGACATCGAGCAGGGGCGAATGCGCCGAATCCTCGCGCTCATGCGCATGGACTTCCAGGGCCCGGGAGACCTCCGGCCCGAACTCGCCGGGCGACCGCTCTACCTCGCCTTGTCCTGCGACGAGAACGACGTCGTTCGCATGAAGCCGCAGAACCTGCTGGTCAACCTTCCCCTCGCGCACTCGTGAAACCGCACTACTGGGACAAGGCAAAGCGCGAACTCTCGCGCAGTGATCCCGTGCTGGGCGCGATCATCCGGCGCCACCCGCGCATCCATCTCGTGGCGCGCGGAGACCCGTTCCATACACTGGCGCGCTCGATCGTGGGACAGCAGATTTCGGTCAAGGCAGCGCAGGCCGTCTGGAACCGCCTGCTCGATGTGCTGCCCGCGGTGACTCCCGAGTTCGCGCTCGAGGCGGGGGCGGATAAGCTCCTTGCCTGCGGTCTGTCGCGACGCAAGGTGGAGTACCTGGCGGATCTTGCGGGACACTTTGCTTCGGGGCGCATCTTGCCGGCGCAATGGCAGACGATGGCCGACGAGGACGTCATTTCCGAACTGACGCAGATAAGAGGGATCGGCCGCTGGACGGCCGAGATGCTGCTCATATTCAACCTATTGCGGCCCGACGTGCTGCCTCTGGACGATCTCGGGTTGCAGCGCGGAGTGAGCCTCGGCTATCGTAATGGCCGCAAGGTCAGCGCATCAGGCATCCGTCGCATCTCGCGGACCTGGGCGCCGTGGCGATCCGTCGCCACCTGGTATCTGTGGCGCTCGCTCGATCCCCTGCCGGTCGAGTATTAGCTTCGTGCTTGGGCGTAGAATGCCGCTCCGATGAAGACCACCTTCCTCGACTTCGAACAGCCTATCGCCGAGCTCGAGCAGCGCATTGAAGAGCTGCGCTTCGTCCAGGACGACTCGGCGGTCGACATTTCCGAGGAGATCGGTCGACTGACGAAGAAGAGCCAGTCGCTCACCAAGGAAATCTACGCCAAGCTCAATCCATGGCAGGTGGCGCAGGTGGCGCGTCACCCGCAGCGGCCGTATACGCTCGACTACGTGGGCATGTTGTTTACCCACTTCGAGGAGTTGCATGGTGATCGGGCGTTCGCGGACGACGTCTCGATCGTCGGTGGACTCGCGCGCTTCAACGCTGAACCGTGCGTGGTGATCGGGCACCAGAAGGGGCGCGACACCAAAGAGAAGATTGCGCGCAATTTCGGCATGCCGAAGCCGGAGGGGTACCGCAAAGCGCTGCGCCTGATGCAGCTGGCCGAGAAATTCCGTCTGCCGGTATTTACCTTTGTCGACACTCCTGGGGCGTATCCAGGCATCGACGCGGAGGAGCGCGGCCAGTCCGAAGCCATCGGCCGTAATCTTTATGTCATGGCGGGGCTGAAGACACCGATCATCGTGACGGTGATCGGCGAGGGCGGGTCCGGGGGCGCACTCGCGATCGCGGTCGGCGACGTCGTGCAGATGCTGCAGTACGCCACCTACTCGGTGATCTCGCCGGAGGGCTGCGCGTCCATCCTGTGGCGCAGCGCGGAGCGGGCGCCCGAGGCGGCGGATGCGCTCGGCATCACCGCAAGCCGGCTGAAGACCCTCGGCCTGATCGACAAGATCGTAAACGAGCCGCTCGGCGGCGCGCACCGCGACCCACAGGCCACCGCGCAGACGCTCAGAAAGTCGCTCGCCGAGGCGTTGAAGCAGGTCCAGGGGAAGAAGTCGAAAGAGCTCGTAGAGGAACGCCTCGAGCGTCTCATGGGCCATGGCAAGTACAAGGAAGTCGTCGAACGCTGAGCGCCCGGCCGGGCCGCTCGCGGCGGCGCAGCGCCTGCTCGGCGCAGTTGCGCTGCGCGACAGGGCGATCGCGGTGGGTTTGTCCGGAGGAGTGGACTCGACGGTGCTGCTGCACGTACTGCGAGCGCTCGCGCCCACGCACGGCTACGTGTTGCGAGCAGTGCATGTCCATCACGGAATCAGCCCCAACGCGGACGCTTGGGCGCGGTTTTGCCGCAAGATGTGCCGGGAATGGCACGTTCCGCTCAGCACACTGCGCATCGAGATCGGCCCGCTGCGCGGCAAGGGACTTGAATCCGCGGCAAGGGATGCTCGCCGAGCGGCACTGGCGCGCGTGCGGGCCGATGCGCTAGTCCTTGCGCACCATCTCGACGATCAGGCTGAGACGGTCCTGCTGAGCCTTCTGCGGGGCGCCGGCGTCCGGGGCGCGAGCGCAATGCCAGCGCTCGGCAGGCTCGGCACCAAGCTGCTGCTGCGGCCATTGCTCGAGGTCCCGCGCGCCGAGTTGCTGCGCTACGCGCGGGCCAACCGCCTGCAGTGGGTGGACGACGAATCGAACCAAGACGTGGCGCATGCGCGCAACTTTCTTCGCCTGCGGGTCGCACCGTTGCTGGAGGAGCGCTATCCGCGATGGCGCGAGGCGCTCGGGCGCGCCGCGCGCCATTTCTCCGATGCCGATGCCTTGCTGCGCGAAGCGGCGGGCGCGCGCTCGG
>JBAUTD010000540.1:0-1500 GCA_049582045.1 Burkholderiales bacterium | reverse complement strand
CGCCTTTCTCCCATCGGATCGTAACAAACATCTCTCTCGCGCACTCCTCTTCAGGGGCTATCCTAATGACGTCAACCTCGTCTTCCACCTGCAATGGCGAGATAGCACGTTTCGTACTGCAAACAGCTGTAAATGGGAACCTATGTTTATCTTCAAGATAATAGTACCATCCCATCGCCTGTTCTTCGGGCCCGTAAGCTGGGTATTTCAATCCGCGGGAGAACGCAGCAGTGGACCCTGTATGATGCATTTTTGCCATAGGTTCTCTTTGAAAAGCTTAGATAGGGATTATTATAGGTCATTGCCGAATCAGGATGACGGATGCACCTGTTTTTGTGCAGCACATAGGAACATGGAAGGACATTAAAGATGAAATACAAACAACTTGGAAGAACCGGATTGCTCGTCTCGGAATTGTGTTTCGGAACCATGACATTCGGCGGCAGAGGATTCTGGAGTGCGATCGGTCAACTGCCCCAGGACGCAGCGGACAACCTTGTCGGCCGTGTGCTCGAAGCGGGGGTCAACTTTATCGATACGGCCGATGTGTACTCCGAAGGAGAATCCGAGAAGATGCTGGGCAAAGCCCTGGGAAATCGCCGCAAAGATGTGGTGCTGGCAACGAAAGTATTCGGCCGCATGGGGCCCGGGCCCAACCAAACCGGTCTGTCGCGCAGTCATATCATGCAGGCGGTTGAAGACAGCCTGACCCGGTTGGGGACCGATTACATCGACCTGTATCAGATTCACGGGTTCGACGCCGTCACCCCCATGGAAGAGACCCTTCGGGCCCTGGACGACCTGGTGCATGCGGGAAAGGTCCGCTACATCGGCTGTTCCAATCTGGCCGCCTGGCAATTGATGAAATCGCTGTGGATCTCCGACAAATACAACCTTTACCGCTTTGAGAGCTTGCAAGCCTACTACACCATCGCCGGCCGGGATCTCGAGCGGGATATCGTGCCGGTCTTGCAGGATCAGAACCTGGGCCTGATGGTCTGGAGTCCCCTGGCCGGCGGCCTGCTGTCCGGCAAATTCGACCGCGAAGGCAAGGGGCCGGCAGGTGCCCGCCGTGTTGATTTCGATTTTCCGCCGGTGAGCAGGGAACGCGCCTTCAACACCGTCGATGTGATGCGGGAAATCGCTCGCGAAAAGAATGTGTCCGTGGCCCGGATCGCCTTGGCATGGCTGCTGCACCAGCCGGTGGTCACCAGCGTGATCATCGGTGCCAAAACCACGGAACAGCTGGCCGATAACCTCGCCGCATCGGATGTGACGCTGTCCAACGCTGACCTGGATCGCTTGCAAAAGGTCAGCGAACTGCCCGCAGAATATCCCGGCTGGATGATCAAGCGCCAATCCACGAACCGTTTTCCGGAACCGCCGAAAGACGCTTGACCGCATCTGCCCGGCGTTGTTCAGATTCTAAGGGACATCTTGAATATATTTAGATCTTCATGGATGCGGGCCGGATCGCGGAGCGCGGCAGCGGGGATGAGT
>JBAUTD010000539.1:0-1638 GCA_049582045.1 Burkholderiales bacterium | reverse complement strand
GGGCGGGCTTGCGCGGCGCCCGCTTCGGCGCCGGGCTTCCTGCCGGCCAGATGAAAGGCGATCTGGGTCTGCAGTTCGGCGTTCATGTGCTGCGCTCCGCGGCCTGCGGCCAGACGGTGTACTTGTCGAGCTCGGTTTCCAGCGCGCTGCGCACCTGGGCGCCGGTTTGCAGCGCTCCCGCGTGGCGCGTTTCCTCGTAGCACGGCACCTCGGGGTTGCGGTACAGGATGCCGACCGGGATCGGGTCGGTGCCGCTCGCGATCTCGCGCGCGCGGTGGATGTCGGACGGGTCGTGCTCGAGCTGCTTGCGGTAGGTCCTGGCGAGGCCTTCGCTCGGCTGCAGGCCGCGCTCGTGGCGCAGCAGCAGGACGCGGTTGGTGTCGTGCAGCACCGGCTCGAACATCTTCGGCAGCCATTCCGGGCAGCGCTGCACGATGCGGATGAACGAGAAGCCCTTGTGATGGAACGCGGCCTTCACCACGTCGTACAGGATCTCGGGAATCCAGTCGACGACCTGGGCGACGAAGGACACGTTCTGCACCCCGAGCGTCACCGTGAGCGGGTTGAGCGCGTCGAGGTAGGACCCGCGCGGCGAGGTGTTGGTCCTGGTGCCCTTGGGCGAGGTGGGCGAGGCCTGCATCTTGGTCAGGCCGTAGACCTGGTTGTCGTGCAGCATCATGGTCATGTTCATGTTGTAGCGCAGCGCGTGGATCCAGTGCGCCGCGCCGATCGAGCAGCAGTCGCCGTCGCCGGTGTTGACGAACACGTTGAGGTCGGGGCGCGACATCTTGACCCCTTCCGCGAGAGGCAGCGCGCGGCCGTGGATGCCGTGGAAGCCGTAGGTCCGCATGTAGTGCGGGAAGCGGCTCGAGCAGCCGATGCCGGAGACGAACACGGTCTTCTCCGGATGCAGGTTCTCGTCGCGGCACAGGCGCTGCACCGCGGCCAGGATCGCGTTGTCGCCGCAGCCGGTGCACCAGCGCGGCACGCCGCCCTGGTAGTCCTCGAGCTCGTGGTGCTCCTCCACCATGCGCAGCAGGCATTCGGTCGCGGTATTCATGATTGGGCCGCCTTGAGGGTCCTGCGGTTGAGCTTTTCGCGGATCACGCGGCACATGGTGCCGGGCTTGATGGGCTGGCCGCGCACCTCGGTCCAGCAGTCGACGTCGACCAGGTAGCGTGCGCGCAGCAGCATCGCGAGCGCCGAGTAGCGCCGGTTGGTCTCGTCGATGATCTCGTCCTGCGGGCTGTCGCTCCAGTTGGATTCGATCGTCATCACCTGCCTGAAGCGCTTCATCGCCTCCTTGATCCCGGGCGGCAGCGGCTGCAGGAAGCGCAGGTGCATGGACGACACCGCGAGGCCCTCGGCCCTGAGCGTGGCGACCGACTCCTCGATCGCGCCCTGGGTGCTGCCCCAGCCAATCACCAGCAGCTCGCCCGAGTCGCCGCCGACCACCGGCGGCGCCTTGAGCGTCTTTTGCAGCGCCGCGAGCTTGAGGCTGCGCATGCGCAGGCCCTCCTGGTTCGCGTCGGGGTCGTAGGCGACGTGGGACGCGCGGTCGTGCGCCAGGCCGGTGATCGTGTGCATGCCGTTCGGCTGCCCCGGCACGATGCGCCGCGCGAGGCCGGTGGCGGGGTC
>JBAUTD010000538.1:0-1629 GCA_049582045.1 Burkholderiales bacterium | reverse complement strand
CGCCGACATGTGCCGCGACGCCTGGCGCTGGCAGGCCGCCAATCCGGACGGTTATCCGGGCTAGAATCGCGCACAAGGAGGGGAAACGATGAAATTCAAGCTTGCCGTATCCGCCGCGGCCGTCGCGCTCGCGCTCGCCGCACCCGCCCGCCACGCCGGCGCCCTGGAGCTCAAGTTCTCGACCTTCGTGCCGCCCACGCACGGCTTCGTCACCGACGTGCTCGAGCCGCTGGGCAAGGAGATCGAGAAGAAATCCGGCGGCGCGGTCACGGTGCGCGTGTTCGCCGGCAACTCGCCGTTCGGCAAGGTCGCGAACCAGGCCGACCAGGTCAAGCAGGGCGTGGTCGACCTCGCCTTCGGCCTCGACGGCATCCCGCGCGGGCGCTACCTGCGCACCTCGATCATGGAAATGCCGTTCGTGGCCGAGAGCGCCGACCTCGCCTCGCGCACGCTGTGGGCGATGCGCGACGGCGCGCTCGCCGAGGACTGGAAAGGCTTCAAGCTCGCCGCGCTGCACTGCCACAACCCGGGCCTGTTCCACACCCGCGACAAGAAGCTCGAGACCATCTTCGACGTCAAGGGCCTGCGCATGCGCGCGCCCAACCCCTCGACCCAGGACCTGCTCGCCTTCCTCGGCGCGACGCCGGTGGGCATGCCGCCGGGCCAGGTGTACGAGAACCTCGAGAAGGGCGTGATCGACGGCGCGGTCTTCCCCTGGGACGCGATCAAGGGCTTTCGCCTCGAGAGCCTGCTGAAGGAGCACCTCGACGCGCGCGTGTACTCGAGCTGCTTTTACCTGGTGATGAACCCGCAGCGCTTCGCGACCTACCCGGCCGCGGTGCAAAAGGCGATCGACAGCTCGATCGGCACGCCGCTGGTCGACAAGTTCGGCGGCTGGTGGAACCAATGGGACAAGGCCGGCTACGACGCGGCGATGAAGGCCGGCGGCAAGCTGGTGCCGGTCTCGAACGCCACGCGCGAGAAGTGGCGCGAGCAGCTCCAGCCCGTGGTCGACCAGGAGCTCGCCAAGCTCGAAAAAGACGGCGTCCCCAACGCCCGCGCGATCTACGACGAAATGCGCCGGACCGAGGCAAAGCTCGCTAGGTAAAAAGGGGTCAGACCCCATTTTGGATTCATAAAATGGGGTCTGACCCCGGTTTTCGCTTCGCCGACCGCCTGGCCCGCTGGCTCGCCTACGCCGGCATGGCGCTCCTGTGCGGCGCGATGCTGGTGCAGATCGCCGACATCGCCACCCGCCGCACGCTCGGGTTCTCGATCCTCGGCACGATCGACCTCACCCAGCTCGGGGTGATGGGCTGCGTGTTCCTTTCGATGCCGCTCGCGTTCCTGCGCGGCACCCACGTCGGGGTCGAGTTCCTGACCGACCGGCTGCCCGCGCCGATCCTTCGCGCGGTGAAGCTCGCCGCGGGCCTCATCGGCGCCGCGTTCATGCTCGCGCTCGCCTGGTACGGCCTCCTGCAGGCGCAGCTCGCGCTCGCGCAGGGCGACAAGTCGGTGACCCTGGGCATCCCGATGATCCTGTACTGGGCGCCGCTGCTGCTGGGCACGCTCGCCTCGGCGGCGACCGCGACGATCGCCGCGCTGCGCGGGGGCGAGGCCGGCTGATGC
>JBAUTD010000537.1:0-1525 GCA_049582045.1 Burkholderiales bacterium | reverse complement strand
ATTCTTGTGTGATGTGCACGCTACGAGTGCGGAAAATAACTCTGCGCGCGCCCGCGCGTATATGGCCGAGCGCAAAAGGAAGCGAATATTTTTTCCCTATGACGTTGTACTTACGTCAACTTCAGCGTCGCGCAAATTTCGCGCGCCGAAGATTGCGCGAAACTGACTCGCGCGGCGCGAATTTGCCGCGCTTACGCGTACGCCGCCGCACGCTGCTCGAGCCGATCGAGCGGGCTCTTCACGCCGCGCGCGCCGCGGTTGAGCACGTGCGTGTAGATCATCGTGGTCGAAACGTCCGAATGCCCGAGCAGCTCCTGCACCGTGCGGATGTCCTGCCCGCGCTCGAGCAGGTGCGTCGCGAACGAGTGGCGCAGCGTGTGGCAGCTCACCGGCTTGACGATCGCCGCGGCCGCAGCAGCCTGCTTGACGGCGCGGTGCAACGTATCGGGATAGACGTGATGGCGCCGGATGACGCCGGTCTCCGGATCGGCCGAGCGATTCTTCGACGGGAACACGAACTGCCAGCCCCACTCGTAGCCGGCGCGCGGATACTTGCGCGCAAGCGCGTGGGGCAGTGAAACCTCCCCGAACCCCTCGGCAACGTCTCGCCGGTGCAGCAGGCGCACGCGCCCGAGATGCTCCTGCAGCGGCTGGATCACGCCTTCGGGCAGCATCGTCACCCGGTCCTTGCCGCCCTTCGCGTCGCGCACCAGGATCTGCCGGTAGGCGAAGTTCACGTCCTTGACGCGCAACGAGAGACACTCGATCTGGCGCAGGCCCGAGCCGTACAGCAGGCTCGCCATCAACCACTTCACGCCGCGCAGCTGCGACAGCAGGCGCCGCACCTCCGCCTCGGTCAGCACTGTAGGCAGGCGTACCGGGCGCTTGGCGCGCGAAATGCCGTCGAGCCAAGGCAGCTCCTGCCCGAGCACCTTCTGATAGAGGAACAGAAGCGCCGACAGCGCCTGATTCTGCGTCGCCGCCGCCACGTCGCGTTCGATCGCGAGCCAGGACAGGAAAGCCTGCACTTCCGCGCCGCCCATCTCGGCAGGGTGACGCATGCCGTGGTAGCGGATGAAGAACCGAATCCAATACCAGTACGTCTTCTCCGTGCGCCGGCTGTAGTGCCGCGAGCGGATCGCCTCGCGCACGCGATCGATCAGCCGAGACTTTGTCGCTTTGTCCGCCCCCAGATCCCGATCCGCTGGCGAATCAGTGTCTTGTCCCATTTTTTGCCGGATATCCCACTGTCGAATGGCGCTAACACACGCTAACGCATTGATCTCGAGAGACGTTGACGTCCCATTTCCCGGCGCAGACCATGCTATCTAGACGGTTTTCGTATCCATATAACGTTCCCGTCGACGAGACGCGCCACGGTGCTGATAGAGGCGATAGGGACGAAAGGGGGCAGCCCGGTGCGAGGCACAAGCGCCCGAGGTGACAGCGTAGCGTTTAGAGCTGTCGCACAAGAGCAAGCTCTTGATGCGAACAGCTCTCAACGCTACGCCGTAATTGACTCGAA
>JBAUTD010000536.1:0-2110 GCA_049582045.1 Burkholderiales bacterium | reverse complement strand
GGAAAGGCGAGCCCGCCGCCGCCGGCGAGGTAAGACAGGTCGTGCCCGGGGCGCTCGCGCCAGGGGCCGCTCGCGCCGTAGCCCGACAGCGCGCAGTAGATCAGCCGCCCGTTCGAGCGCGCAAGCGTCGCGTAGTCGATTCCCAGCCGCTCGGCCACGCCCGGCCGGTAGCCCTCGATCACGATGTCGGCCTGCGCGGCGAGGCGCGCGACCACCTCTTTCGCGCCTTCCTGCTTGAGGTCGAGCGCGAGGCTCCGCTTGTTGCGGTTCTCGGTGCGGAACTGAAGCGGCAGGTAGCTGCGGCAGGGGTCGCCCGCGGGCGGCTCGACCTTCAGCACCTCGGCCCCCAGGTCGGCGAAGATCGCCGCCGCGAACGGGCCCGGCACGAACATCGAGAAATCGACCACCTTGACGCCGGCGAGCGGCTGCCAGGGCTCAGCCATGGCGCGTCGTCTTGGCCGGGTCCTCGCCGTAGGGCGGGGCGTAGATCACCATCACCTTCGCGCGCTCGCTGGTCACGATGAACAGGTGCTGCGCGCCGGCGGGAAAGAAGCAGGCCTCGCCCGGCGCGAGCTCGAATCTTTCGCCCGCGACCTCGACGTGCGCCGCGCCCTCGAGCAGGTAGCAGACCTGCTCGATCCCCGGGTGCGCGTGCGGCAATGCGCCCTTGCCGCGCTCGATCTCGCCCACCAGGACTTCCACCTGCTTCGCGCCTACGGTCTCGGGCCCGATCAGGCGGTAGTTCCGGGTTCCGGTGTGGTTCGCCGGCGAGTACGGCGCGACGTCGCTTTGCCTTACCCGGTAGCTCCTCGTCATGCGCCGGATTCTACTTGAAGCGGGCGCGTCGCCAGCCGCACCTGCGGCCCTTCGTCGCTCGGGCGGATCTCGAACCCGAGCGAGCGCATCAGCTCGAGCATCTTGTGGTTGGACGCGAGCACGAAGCCGTCCATGCGCTCGAAGCCGGCCTCGCGCGCGAAGCGCATCAGGTTCTGCATCAGCCGGTAGCCCACGCCGCGTCCCTGCCAGCCGTCGGCCACCGCGAGCGCGAACTCGCACATGCCGGGCGCGCCGAGCGCGACGTAGCGCGCGACCGCGATCTCCCGCTCGCGCCCGCCCTCGTCGCGGGTGACGATCAGCGCCAGGTCGTGCGGCCAGTGGATGCGCG
This sequence comes from Burkholderiales bacterium, assembly GCA_049582045.1. Lineage (GTDB taxonomy): Bacteria > Pseudomonadota > Gammaproteobacteria > Burkholderiales > SG8-39 > DAHVFK01. The sequence continues at coordinate 945 of JBAUTD010000536.1, read as the reverse complement.
TGAAGCGCGCCAGCAACTCGGGCGAGAGCTCGCGGATCTCGGCCATGAAGCGGTTGTGGCGCGACTCGGGCGACAGTCCGCGCACGAACGCCTGTTCGATCACGGCGTCGGAGGGGCGGATCGGCCGGCAGCGCACCCTCGCGCCGTCGGCGAGCGTCCAGTCCTCGCGCCAGCGCTCTATTTCGCGCGGGCTCAAAACGAGTCCCGAGCCGGGAGTCTCAGGGCGCCTTGAACCCCGCGCGCTCGACCGCGCGCTTGAAGTCCGCCAGGCCCGCGCGCGCCGGGTCGTAGCCCACGCTCGCCTTGCCTTGGGCGAGCGAGACTTCGACCTTCTCGACCCCGGCGATGCCGGTCAGCATGCGCGTCACGCTCTTGACGCAGCCTTCACAGTCCATGCCTTCTACCTTGAATTCGAGGGTTTCCATCGCGATCCGCTCCGAAAATGGCTCCGTGCGGATTCTAAATCACTTCGCCACCAGCACCGGCACGCCCGCCAGGTGCAGCACCCGGGTCGCCGTCGAGCCGAGCAGCATGTTGCCCGCGGCGCCCATCCCGCGGGTGCCAACGAAAATCATGTCGCAGCGCCGCTCTTTCGCGTGCGCGACGAGCGTCTCGGCCACCGGGCCGACCAGCACCCGGGCCTGGTAGGGGATGCCCGCGGCCTCGAGCATCTTCTTCGCCTTCGCGAGCAGCGCCTCCCCCTCTTCCTGGTAGTAGTCCCGGATCTGCGCCTTGCTGACGAACTTGGAGATCCCCGGCAGGCGCGGCACCGGCAGGTGCACCGTCACCAGCTCGACCGTGGGCTTGTCGCGGTACCAGTCGGCGTGCTCGATCAGGCTTTGCACCGCGGCGAGCGAGTGCTTCGAGCCGTCCACCGCCAGAAGAATCTTCATTTCGCCTTCGCTCCCCGTCTGTGCGCCATGCGCGCGCCGAGCGCTGCGCGCT
>JBAUTD010000535.1:0-3283 GCA_049582045.1 Burkholderiales bacterium | reverse complement strand
GAAGATGGGGTTCGAGGATGCGCAGCGGGTCCGCCGCCGCGACCGCGGCGCGAAAGCTGTCCTCCAGCAGCTTGCGCATCCGGTGCCGGCGCCGTTCAGCCGAAGCGCTCTCGCGCCGCTTCGCGGCCGAGGCCGTATAGCCGGGGATAGAACTCGCGGAAGGCTTGCTGGATCTGGGCCGCTGGAACGTCGGCGAAGCTGCCATGGTCACGCACGTATTCCATGTGACGGCGCGCATCCTCGTCGTAGGGATGGAAGATCGAGTCGTTGCAGCCGTCGAATTCGAGCGGTTTGACGCGAAACTTGGTGCACAGAGCGAGGTTGAACGCGGGCGTGGCCTTGACCCATTTGCCTTCGAGCAGGAACTCCGTGTACCCGTGATAGATGAACAGGTCGCTGCCGATGTACTCCAGCAGGCGGGGCGTCGAAAGATGGTTCTTCACGTCCGCGAAACCTACCCGGGACGGGACGCCCTCGGCGCGCGCGCACGCGGCGAGCAGCGCCGCCTTGCCGACGCAGAAGCCCTCACCGACCTCCAGGCAGCTGCTGGCGCGATAGGCCGAATCGACGGTGAAGTCCAGGAATGGGTTGTAGCGGATACCGTCGCGCACGGCGTAGTACAGCGACACCGCACGCTCGATGTCAGTGGCGCCGCGCACGGCCTTGCGCGCGAACGCGGCGACCGCAGGGTGGTCGCTGTCGATGTAGGCGCCGGGCAGAAGGTACTTGTCCGCCGCGACCATCAGCGATCGAGCTTCATCATGCGCTTGGCGCCCGCGAACAGCGCGCTCGCCGGATTGGCGAGCTCGTCGACGACCGAGAAATGGTTGTGCCCCGGCATCGCGATGTCTCCTGCGACGGCCGAGCGCCAGCGCTGAGCGATGAGGGCGTTCTGGCGCTTGAATTCCGAGCTCTCGGCGCCCCCGACGCAGGTGTAAAGCGGTGCGCGCGTGGCAGGGGGCAGAAACGCGGGCGAGACCTTGAGCGCCGCCGCGTCGTCCAGGCGCAGGTCCGCGCTCAGGAAGTCCAGCTGTGCCAGGGGTCGAAGGTCGTAGATGCCGCTTACCGCGAGTCCGCCCTTGAACAGGTCTTTGGGCAGCTGGGATTCGTAGACCGGCCACAACGCCGCCATCATCATCGCCGTGAGGTGCGCGCCTGCCGACCACCCGCTGACGAACAGCCGCTCCTCGTCCATGCCGTACTCCTCGGCATGCCGGTACAGCCAGGCCGATGCGCGCAGCATCTGGCGCACGATCTCCTCGACCGTGACCTGCGGGCACAGGTCGTAGTTGACCAGCACCAGCGATACGCCCGCGTCGACCCACGCCGGGGCGAGATAGGCGAAGTCGCGCTTGTCGAGCGAGCGCCAGTAGCCGCCGTGGATGAACATCAGCACCGAGCCGTCGCCTTTCCTGGCCGGGAAGATGTCGAGCTTCTCGCCTGGCGCCGGCCCGTAGTCGCGGTCCAGGTAGCAGGTCATGGTCGCGCGCGCCCGCGCGGAACCTTCGGCCCAGCGCGCGAAGTACTGCGGATGATCCGGGACCAGCTCGCGGTTGTTGTATTCCCGGCCGAGAAGATCCTGCTCGCTCATGCGCGCATCTCGCGCCACAGGCCGAGCGCGAGCTGCGCCGGGCGGTCGGAGTAGGAGAATAGAACGCACTCGCCCTCGCACTCGAAACGAACCGGGTGCCAGCTCGGCACGACAAAGGTGTCGCGCGGCTCAAACGCGAAGTCCTGGCTCCCGATCCTCGCCCTGCCCGTGCCTTCGACCACTGAGTAGACGGTCGCGTCGGTCGAGCGGTAGGCGGCCGACTTGAAGCCTTTGGGCAGCAGCTGGATGAAGCTGCCGATGGTCGGCATCGCCAGCGCCCCGGTGAGCGGATTGATGAACTGCATCTTCCAGCCGTGACAGGCGTCCGGATCGCCGTTCCTGGACAACGTTGCCAGCGTCTCGCGGCTGCGCACGTAGGGGTAGTTGAAGATCGGCGAGGTCTTCGAGGCCGGCAGCGGCCCCATGGGAACCATGTTGTTGCCGTAGCGCGCCTGGGAGTCGCCCTGCGTGCGCGTCACCGGCTGCACCTCCTCGGGGAAGGTTTCCATGAAACCCGCGTCGAACATGCGCACGATGTGGATGTCGAGGCCGTCCATCCACACCACCGGCTCGTTGCCCGGGTTGCCGTGGTCGTGCCAGGTCCAGGGCGGGGTGATGATGAAATCGCCCGGGTGCATGGTGGTGCGCTCGCCGTCGACCGCGGTGTAGGCTCCCGAGCCCTCGACGATGAAGCGCAGAGCCGACTGCGTGTGGCGGTGGCTCGGCGCGATCTCGCCCGGCAGGATCAGTTGCAGGCCGCAGAACATGCTGCGGGTGATCGCGGATTGCCCGCGCAAGCCCGGGTTCTCGAGGATCAGGACCCGGCGGATCGCCTCCTTGGCCGTGATCACCTCGCCCGACTCCATGATGAAGGGACGAATGTCGCGGTACTTCCACAGCGCCGGCACGCAGGGCGTCTCGGGCTGCGGCGGCACGAGGCTATGCAGCACTTCCCACAGCGGCGCCAGATTGTCCGGTGCCATCCGCCGGTAAAGGTCGGCGCGCGCACCTTCGGGTGCGGGACGCGCCCCGGGCCTGGGGACCGAAGCCATTACGTGCTCCTGGAATCGAGAACGTGCATTTTCTCCGGTCTGGCCGGCCGCCGCAATGCGGCAGGGCGAAAACCCGCCTCAGGCCGGCTGCAGCCAGCCGATCACGGTGCGGCGCAGCGAATCCTTGAAGCGGTCCCAGCGCGACGGGTTGTGGATGATCTCGGCGCGAAAGAAAGACGGACAGAGCACCGCGGCATGGGCCACCTCTCCGCACAGCCCGCAGCCCACGCAGTCGTTGTTGACGTGGGCCACAGGGTCCACCTTGAGCGGATCTGCAGCGTCCTTAACCGTCAGCGAGGGGCAGCCGGAGAGCCGGATGCAGGAGTGATCGCCGGAGCAGACGTCCTCGTCGACGCCGAAGCGGGTCCTGAGCATGCGCTTGCCGGCCTTGAGGGCCGCGGCGTTCCGGGGCCGAATGCGCCTCTGGCGCTCGAGCTGACACTCGCCTTCGGCGATGACGACCTTCAGTCCGGGGTGGTCGGTGGTCATCGCGTCCTTGAGGGTCTCGGCCATGTCCCCGACGTGGTAGTTGTTCACCGTCTTCATCCAGCCGACCCCTAGCCCCTGCAGGGTGTTCTCGATGGTCCGGTCCGAGGGCTTGGAAATCACGTCCTGCGTGCCGGTCGCCGAGGTGTAGCCG
>JBAUTD010000534.1:0-1754 GCA_049582045.1 Burkholderiales bacterium | reverse complement strand
CGCTCGACCGGGCGCGCCGCGCGAGTCCCGGGCACGCCGGCACAGCCGGCGAGCAGCAGGACCACAATCACCGCGAGCGTTCTCATGATCGCGCTGCCAGCTTAGTAGACCGCGGCGGAAGGCGTTTGATGACGGTCAAGCGCCGCGCGGACGAAATGGCGGCTAGAATCGTCGTCAAAGGAGGCGCCATGGCCAAAAAGAAGCCGCGCTCGGAACCGAAGATCGTCCGCCCGGACGACATCAACCCGCACCACGACTGGAAGCGCCCGCTGCAGGCGCCGGGCCACACCCAGGTGGACTTCGAGCAGCGGATCGATTTCCGCCGCCTGCACGACTACCGTCTGGCGCGCACGCGCGCCGCGCTCTCGGGCTCGGGCCTCGGGGCGCTGTTGTCGTTCGACCAGCACAACATCCGCTACACCACCAGCACGGTGATCGGCGAGTGGGCGCGCGACAAGCTCACCCGCTACTCCCTGCTCACCGGCAACGGCGATCCCTACGTGTGGGACTTCGGTTCGGCGGCGCGCCACCATAAGATGCACGCGCCCTGGCTGCACCACGACCACTGCCGCGCCGGCCTGCTCGGCATGCGCGGCGCGACCGGCGCCGACCTGACGCTGTTTCGCGACGCGGCGAAGGAGATCAAGGCCATCCTGGTCGAGGAGGGCGTGGCCGACATGCCGCTCGGCCTGGACGTGGTCGAGCCGCCGATGCTGTTCGCGCTGCAGAAGGAGGGCATCACGGTGCGCGACGGCCAGCAGGTGATGCTCGCCGCGCGCGAGGTGAAGAACATCGACGAGCTGACGCTGCTCAACATGGCCGCGGCGATGGTCGACGGCGTCTACCAGGACATCGCCGAGGCGTTGAAGCCGGGCGTGCAGGAGTCGCAGATCGTCGCGCTCGCGACCGCGCGCCTGTACGAGATGGGCTCGGACTGCGTCGAGGCGATCAACTCGATCTCGGGCGAGCGCTGCTCGCCGCACCCGCACAACTTCACCGACCGCCTGATCCGGCCCGGCGACCAGGCCTTCTTCGACATCATCCAGTCGTTCATGGGCTACCGCACCTGCTACTACCGCACCTTCAACGTCGGGCGCGCGACCGGCCCGCAGCGCACCGCCTACCGCAAGGCGCGCGAGTGGATGGACCGCGCGATCGAGCTTCTGCGGCCCGGCATGACGAGCGACAAGATCGCGCTCGCCTTCCCCGAGGCGAAGGAGATCGGCTTCGCGAGCGAGATGGACGCCTTCGGGCTGAACTTCTGCCACGGCCTCGGCCTGGGCTTGCACGAGCGGCCGCTCATCTCGCGCCTCACGTCGCTGCGCGAACCGATCGAGTTGAAGGCCGGCATGGCGTTCGCGGTCGAGACCTATTGCCCCGCGACCGACGGCGTGTCCGCCGCGCGGATCGAGGAAGAGGTGATCCTCACCGACAAGGGCGCGCAGATCATCTCGCTCTACCCCGCCGAGGAGCTTCCCATTGCCAACCCCTACTGACGCCAAGCTCGGCTGGATCGGCACCGGCCGCATGGGCTACGCCATGGCCGAGCGCCTGGCCAAGGCCGGCTGCGACTTGACCGCCTGGAACCGCACGCGCGCCAAGGCCGAGCCGCTCGCCGCGCACGGTGCGAAGATCGCCGCGAAGCCCGCCGAGCTCGCGCGCTGCGACATCGTGTTCGTCACCGTGGCCTCGGGCAAGGAGCTGCTCGAGTCGGTCGAGGCGCTGCTCGCCGGCGGGCGCGCGCCGAAGATCGT
>JBAUTD010000533.1:0-1572 GCA_049582045.1 Burkholderiales bacterium | reverse complement strand
TGCGCGCCAGGCTGCGATGGCGGACCAGCACGCGCCAGTCGCTGCGGAACGCCGCCGCCAGGCGCTCGACCAGGTACACCGATCTGTGCCGCCCGCCGGTGCAGCCGATCGCCACGGTGACGTAGTTACGCTGCTCACGTTCGATTTCCGGCAGCCAGCGCCCGAGGAATCCCTGCACGTCCGCGATCAGGCGGTGCACCGACTCCTGGCCGTCCAGGTAGCGCGCCACCGCTGCGTCGCGTCCGGTAAGCGGCCGCAGCGCCGCGTCATAGTGGGGGTTGGGCAGCATGCGCGCATCGATCACCCAGTCGGCATCGAGCGGTATTCCGTCGCGGAACGCGAACGATTCGAACAGCAGCGTGAGCGATCCCCCGCCGAGGCCTACCAGCTCCTTGATCCAGCTCTGCAGCGCGCGGGGCAGCAAGTCGCTCGTGTCGATGCGGTGGCCGAGGTCTGCCACTCCGGACAGGAGCACGCGCTCACGCTCGATCGCCTCGGCGAGCGCGAGGCCGGCCATCGTGAGCGGGTGGCGGCGGCGGGTCTCGGAGAACCGGCGCAGCAGCGTCTGCGCGTTCGCCTCGAGGAACAGCACGCGGCAATCGATCCCGCGCGCCTTGAGGCGCGACACGTTCTCGGGCAGCGCCGGAAGCGACGCGCTGCGCGCGTCGACGCTCACCGCGACGCGCTCGTGGCCCGCCTCCTGCAGGAAGTCGGCCACCTGCACCAGCAAGGTGGCGGGAAGATTGTCGACGCAGTAGTAGCCGCCGTCCTCGAGCACGTTCAGCGCGATGCTCTTGCCCGAGCCCGAGAGTCCGCTGACCAGGATGAGCTGCATGGCGGGTCGGGCGGCGCTCAGGTTCCGCGCTCGATTTCCTTCTTCTGGCGAACCATGAACTGAGTCATCGAGTTGATGCCTCTGAGCTGCAGGATGTAGTTGCGCACCGCGGCTTCGAGCAGCACCGCGAGGTTGCGGCCCGCGGCCACCGGAATCACCACCTTGCGGATGGTGACCCCCAGAATATCTTCCGAGAGCTCGGTCAGCGGCAGGCGCTCGGAGGCTTCGCGCTGTCCCTGCGCGGGTTTTTCGAGGTGCGCGATCAGCTTGAGCTTCATCTTGGGGCGCACTGCGGTCTCGCCGAAGATCGTGCGTACGTCGAGCAGCCCCAGGCCGCGCACCTCGAGGAAGTCCCGCAGCAGCGGCGGGCAGCGGCCCTCCAGCGTGTTGATCGCGATGCGCGAGATCTCCACCACGTCGTCCGCGACCAGGCCGTGGCCCCGGCTGATCAGCTCAAGGCCGAGCTCGCTCTTGCCGACGCCGGAGTCGCCGGTGATCAGCACGCCCAGGCCCAGAACGTCCATCAGCACGCCATGGCGCTCGGTGGTCTCGGCGAGCGCCTTGGCCAGATAGCGCGAGAGTTTCTCGATCACCCGGGCCGCGGGTACCCTCGTGGTGAACAGCGGCGTGTGAGTGTGCTCCGCGCCTTCGAGCAGCTCGCGGGTCGGGCCGACGCCGTCGGCCAGGATCACCGCCGTGGGCGATGCGACGAACAGCTGCGCCGCGAACTCGGCGCG
>JBAUTD010000532.1:0-2551 GCA_049582045.1 Burkholderiales bacterium | reverse complement strand
GTGTCGGGGCTCGTCGCGACGGCGCCGCCGTCGAGCACGATCCTGTCGCGCTCGATCCTGCGCACGTGGCCGAGGCGCACGACGTCCTCGATCCTGCGCAGCTGCTCGAGCTCGTCCGCGCTTACCGTTGCGCCCCGGTACATGGTCGGCGTCGCGCGCTCGTCGATGCGCAGCACTTGCCCGCTCGCCGCGAGGCGCGCAAAGAGGTCGTCGATCGAGGCTGCCTGTGCGGCAGCCTCGGTCTGCAGCGACAGGCCTTCGTAGGCCGTGCCGGCCAGATCGCCGCCCTGGAAGTAGATCCGGTTCAGCAGCCAGATCTCGCGCGGCCGGATCCAGCGGATGTCCGGGGGCGCGACGCCGTTCTCGAGCAGCCACAGGCAGGCGTCGATCCCGGTCTTGCCGCCGCCGACGATCACGTAGCGCTCGGCGCGTCCGGCGAGGCGCACGAGCTCGCCCACCGGCACGCAGCGCACGCCCGGCGCGACCTCGAACGGCGGCGGCGTGGTCGCCGGCACCTTGCCCTCGAGGTAGGTGGCGTCGACCATGCTCCTTCTCGGCTTCACCTCATACGCGTCGCCTGAAAGGCGCGACACGAAGCGGCCGCCGCCGGCGTAGTCGCACATCGGGAAGAAGCGCACGCGCCCCGAAGCGAGCAGTCTGTCGCGCATCACACGATCGTAGTAGGCGACGATCTCGGTCCCGCTCGATCGGTCGTAGAAGCCCCGGTTGGGCCCGTCGCCGTCGATCGTCTCGCGGCCGAGCGGCATCGAATTTACGCCGTACATCAGCGAGGGCTGATGCAGGCGGACGAACGGGTAGGCGTCGTTCCAGTGCCCGCCCGGCGCGTGGCGGCGGTCGACCATGACGATGTCGGCATCGGAGGCCGCGACGAGCGCATCGGCGAAGGCCATGCCCGAGGCGCCGCAGCCTACGACGAGATAGTCCGTTTCGAGGATTCGTGCGGCCATGGGCGCCTCCTCTGCGCTTGAGTATGATTGGGCGATGGCTTACGACATCCTAATCAAGAATGGCGCGTTGATCGACGGTACCGGTGCCCCGGCGCGGCGCGCTGACCTGGCGATCCGTGACGGCAAGATCATTGAAGTAGAACAAAGAATTGAGACTTCCGCGCATCGGATGATCGACGCCGAAGGCCTCGCGGTGGCGCCGGGATTCATCGACCCGCACACGCACTATGACGCGCAGATCTGCTGGGATGGGGCGACCACGCCGTCGTCCTGGCACGGGGTGACGACCGTGGTGATGGGCAACTGCGGAGTGGGGATCGCGCCATGCCGGCCCGCGGCGCGAGAGGTGGCGATGCGCGACCTGGTGAACGTGGAGGCGATCCCGTTCGAGGTGCTGAAGGCCGGCATCAGCTGGGACTGGGAGACCTTCCCCGAGTACATGGACGCGGCGGCGAAGCGAAAGCCCGCGCTCAACCTCGCCTTCCTCGCGCCGCTGACGCCGCTGCGGCACTACGTGATGGGCGAGGCGTCGATGGAGCGCGCGGCGAGCGAGGACGAGACGAGGAAAATCGAAAACCTGCTCGGCGAGGCGATGGACGCCGGCGCGTTCGGCTTCTCCAGCACGCTGCTCAACCAGCACATGGGCTACGGCGGGCGCCCGCTCGCCTGCCGCAACGCGAGCCGCGCGGAGCTGAAGGCCTACTGCAACGCGCTGCGCACGCGCGGCAAGGGCGCGATCGAGGTGGCGATGACCAAGCAGCTCGGGGTGATGGACGACCCGGAGCTCGAGCTGCTCGATTTCATGCTCACCGAGAGCGGCCGGCCGGTGACCTTCATCGCGATGTTCGACCGCGACGACATTTCCGAGGCGGTGAGAACGTCGCTGCGCAAGGCCGCGCCGATGATCGCGCGCGGCGCGCGGCCGCAGACCTCGCCGCTGCCGCTCACGCGCGAGTTCAACATGAGGAACCCGTTCTCGTTCGCCGCCTTTCCGTCCTGGAAGCGGGTGTTCGAGGACAAGTCCAAGGCCGCGCAGGCGGCGGTCTACCGCGACCCCGCGTTCCGCGCGCAATTCAGGAAGGAGCTCGAGCGGCCGATGGCCTTCGGCAACTGGGAGCGGATCACCGTCCACGAAGTCAGGAATCCTTCCTTGAAACAAATGGAAGGCAAGACCGTCGCCCAGGTCGCCGCGGACCGGCGGCAGGACTGCGTGGATGTCTTCCTGGATATTTCCCTGGAGGACGACCTCGAAAACGAATTCACGATGCAGTCGTTCAACACCCGAGTCGACCGCATGGCCGAGCTGCTGAACGACCGCTCGATCCTGCTCGGGCTGGGCGACGGCGGGGCGCATCTCGACATGCTGTGCGACGCGGGCTACCCGACCTACGTGCTGGGCACCTGGGTGCGCGAGCGCAAGGTTCTGTCGCTCGAGGAAGCGGTGCGGCGCATGACCTCCGACCCCGCCGATTTCTTCGGCATCCGCGACCGCGGCCGCATCGCGCCCGGGCTGGCGGCCGACCTGGTGGTGTTCGACCCGCAGACAGTCGGCTCGGCCGGGCGCCCCGAGCGGCGCTACGACC
>JBAUTD010000531.1:0-1513 GCA_049582045.1 Burkholderiales bacterium | reverse complement strand
GTCGGCATCCATGCGCAACAGCTCGATGAGCGCCATGCGGCCCCGGTAGCCCTTGCCGTCGCAGACGGGGCAGCCCTTGGCCCGGTAAAGCGTGGGGCTGCCGGCGGCTTCCCAACCGAGGATGCGGGCTTCGGTCTCCTCCGGCATGTACGCTTCCTTGCAGCGTGGACAGAGCAGGCGCACCAGGCGTTGGGCCACCACGCCGATGATGTTGCCGGCCATGATGCCGGGTTTGATGCCGATGTCCAGGAGGCGGGGGAGCACCCCCAGCGCCGAGTTGGTGTGCAGGGTGGTGAACACCTGGTGGCCGGTCATCGCCGCGCGGAAGGCCATCTCCGCGGTTTCCTTGTCGCGCACCTCGCCCACCAGGATGATGTCCGGATCCTGGCGCATGATGGAGCGGATGCCATTGGCGAAATCCAGCTTCACCGTCTCGTTCACCGAGGTCTGGCGCATGAGGGTGACCGGATATTCCACCGGATCCTCCAGGGTCATGATGTTGACCTCTTCGCTGTTCAAATGCGCCAGCATCGAATACAGGGTCGTGGTCTTGCCCGAGCCCGTGGGGCCGGTGATGATGAGTATGCCTTCGGGGCGCGCCATCATGAGCTGCAGTTCCTGGAGCGCTTGATCGGCGAAACCCATGGTGTCCAGGGGCAGAATGGATTTCTCGCGGTCGAGGATGCGCAGCACGATGTTCTCGCCGTGGATGCCGGGCTGCGAGGAGACGCGGAAGTCGATGGGACGGCCCGACAGGGTGAGCGACATGCGGCCGTCCTGGGGTGCACGCGTTTCCGCGATGTTCATGCCAGAGAGCACTTTGAGCCGTACCGCCACGCCGGGCCAGTAGGTCTTGTGCAGGCTTCTGACCTGCTCCAGCACGCCATCGATGCGATAGCGGATGCGCAGGAAGGCGTGCTCGGGCTCGAAGTGGATGTCGGAGGCGCGTCGCTTCACCGCATCGGCGAGCAGCGCGCCCACCAGACGCACCACCGGCTGGGTGTATTCGTCGGTCTCCGGGTTGATGCTCTGGTAATCCACTTCCCCGGTTTCGATCTCGCGCAGGATGCCGTCGAGCGAAAGATCAAAGCCGTAGAAAAGGTCGGTGTATTCGATGAGCTGGGCTTCGCCCGCCAGCAGGGTGTCCATCTCCACCTGTTGCCCGAGGGCGGCTTTCAACTGGTCGAGCGCCACGACGTTGAACATGTCCGTGGTGGCGATGGTGAGCACCTGGCGCTCGGCATTGTAGGCGATGGGCAGCAGGCGCTGCTTGCGGGCGAAGTCCTCGGGCACCATGGTGAGCGCCTCGGGGTCGGCGACGACCATGGAGAGGTCGATGCTCTGGCTGCCCAGCACGTGGGCGAGCTGGTCGCGCACGACGGCTTCGGTGATGAAGCCCAAGGCCACCAGTTGCCGGCCGATCGGCAGGCCGGTGGCTTTCTGTTCCTTGATGGCGATGCGCAGCTGATCGAGCGTAATCAGCCCCTGAGCCACCAGGGACTCGCCCATGCGC
>JBAUTD010000530.1:0-4619 GCA_049582045.1 Burkholderiales bacterium | reverse complement strand
CTAGCAGCCTGTCGGGTTCGGGTCACCGAGTGTCCCCGGCGGCGGTGCCTGTTGGTTGGGTTATGCCGCCTGCAGGCGCCAGATGCGCCTGCAGTTGTAGGCCAGAGCGATCAGGGTCCACTCGGTGGCGACCTTTTGCAGGCCGCGCAGGCGGAAGCGGGCGAAGCCGATGGCGCTTTTGATGATCCCGAACACGGGTTCGACGGTCTGCTTGCGCTTCTTGTAGAGTTGCTTGCCATCTTCGGTCTCCAGCCTGGCCTTCATGGCAATCCGCCAGGGTTCGGTGATCCGTCGCGCTGTCTTGGGTTCCGGCGGCGGCCGGAAGTCGTACGGCCGATGCGGCTGGGTGCGGCCGATCGCGACCAGCGGCTCGATGCCGCGCGTCTGTAGTTCCTCCACCGCCGGGCCGCTGGCGAAGCCGGTATCGGCCAGGACGATCTTCGGCAGGCCGACGGTCTTCTCCATCGCCAGGATGGTCGCGGCAAAGCCGGGCGCGTCCGAGGCATTGGCGCTCAGGCCGGTGGCCAGGATCACCTGCGTGCCCTCGGCGCACACCACCGCCTGGGCGTTGTAGGCTTGGCGGTATTCATGCGCCTTCGAGCGGCGCATCAGCGCGCTGTCCAGATCGGTCAGATTGGTCTGCCGCTCCGCCGGCGGCGTATCGTCGGGCGGCACCGGCGGACGGCCGCGATGGCCGTCCTTGGCATCATAGGCCGCCTTCTTCGCTTCATACTCCGCCTGCGCGGCGTCTGCTTCGGCGCGGGCCTCGGCTTCCAGCCGGGCGCAGGCGGCATCAAGCTTCGCCTTCAGCGCCTCGCGCCGGGCGATCTCGGCCGGCAGCGCCTGCGGATCGTCATCCTCGGCATCGGCCGCCTCCGCCTTGGCGCTGAGGGCGGCGATGTCGGCGGCCAGCTTGGCGCGCAGCTCCTTCGCCCGGTCGTAGCGGATCGAGCGGATCTTCGAGGCGTTGGCGTCGATCTTGGTGCCGTCGATCGACACCGTCCCGACCCGCACTAACCCGCTCTCGCGCGCCAGCAGCAGCACTCGCAGAAACGCCGCCTCGAACGCCGCCTTGTTGGCGCGCCGGAAGGCGGCGATCGTGTCGTGGTCCGGATGCAGGTTGGCGGCCACGAAGCGCACGCCGATGTCGCGGTAGCTCGCCCGCTCGATCCGGCGCGAGGCGAAGATGCCGTTGGCGTAGCTGTAGATCAGCAGCGCCAGCATCAGGCGTGGGTGATACTGCGGCTTGCCACCGGGGCGCGCCTTCACCAGGAACCGGGAGAGCTCCACACGGTCCACCGCCGCGATGACGAAATGCGCGAGATCGTCATCCGGAAGCCAGCGCTTCAGATCGGGCGGAAGCAGGTAGGATTGGTCGCGATTGAACGGGATGAAATCGGCCATAGCCCAATTCTGCACCAGCCAGACCTGGAGAGGAATCCGACAGGCTGCTAGCCCGGATCTCTCACAGATAGCGGGTGCATCGGGGCTCTGATTCGGCGAAAGTTCTTCTGCGACAAAGCCTTGCGGCGAAGCAGAGGAGATCCCCGATGCCGACAGAGTGTAACCCGGCGCTGTTCGATTTTGCACCCGTGGCGGGGCGTCAGGTGGTCGCCGGCTTCGATGGCGGCGCGATCACCTCGGACGCGGGAGCGCTGTTGCTGGGGGCGACGGACCGGGTGATCGGTCTGACCGAACGGTTTGCGGCCTGCTTCACCGACCACCGCCGGGCGGATCTGGTGGAGCACAGCGTGCGCACGCTTCTCACCCAGCGCGTGGTCGGCATCGCGCTCGGCTACGAGGACCTGACCGACCATGACGAACTGCGCCACGACCCGGTGCTGGCGGTGCTGGCAGGAAAGCTCGCGGCGCGTCGGTCGGACTGTGCGGCCCTGGCGGGCAAGAGCACCCTGAACCGGCTGGAACTGAGCCAGGTGGAGCCGAGCCGCTATCACAAGGTCGGCTATGACGGCGCCGCCATCGAGGCGTTGTTCGTTGATCTGTTCCTTGACGCGCATCGTCGTGCCCCGCCGCAGATCGTGCTTGATCTCGATGCCACCGATGACCCGCTGCATGGGCATCAAGAGGGCCGGTTCTTCCACGGCTATTACGACTGCTACTGCTACCTGCCGCTCTATGTGTTCTGTGGCCGGCACCTGCTCGCCGCCAAGCTGCGCCGCGCCAACATCGACGCCGCCGCCGGAGCGATCGCGGAGGTGGCGCGGATCGTCGCACAGATCCGTCGTCGCTGGCCGCGGGTGCGCATCCTGCTGCGCGCCGATTCCGGCTTCGCCCGCGAGGAGCTGATGGCCTGGTGCGAAGACCATCGGGTCGATTTCCTGTTCGGGCTGGCACGCAACGAACGGCTGGTTGCCGAGATTGCGCCGGAGCTCGCCGCGGCGGCCGAGGAGAGCGCCGCGACCGGCAAGCCGGCCCGCCGGTTCCGCGACTTCTCCTGGAGCACGCTGGACAGTTGGAGCCGGTATCGCCGCGTGATCAGCAAGGCCGAATGGACCAGCGGCGCAGCCAACCCGCGCTTCGTGGTCACCTCGCTCAAACGCACCGAGGTCGCCGCGCGGTATCTTTACGAGGCAATCTACTGTGCCCGCGGTGAGATGGAGAACCGGATCAAGGAATGCCAGCTCGACCTGTTCGCCGATCGCACCTCGGCGGGGACGATGCGTGCCAACCAGCTGCGGCTCTGGTTCGCCTCCATGGCCTATGTGCTGCTCTGCGCATTGCGCCGCATCGGCCTCAGCCACACCCAGTTCGCCGACGCCACCTGCGGGACCATCCGGCTCAAGCTGTTGAAGATCGGCGCCCTGGTGCGCCTCAGCGTGCGACGGATCAAGATCGCGATGACCTCCGCCTGCCCGTGGCACTACGAGTTCGCCCTCGCGCACGCCTTGCTGACCAAGGCCGCGGGCTGACACGACCCAGACAGCCGCGCTCCCATACCCCCAACCACACCGCCGCACGCGGTGACGGTGAGCCACGTCCGCATGCCGCGCACCTCGACTGATCAGCAAGCCCGCCAGCCCGTCACAACCCGTCATACCCCACTCCGGGCACCACCGCCGCGGTCACCGTGAGAAATGCGGGCTAGGCCGGCCAGCGAGCTGGCCGAGGCGCACGATGACCTTTGCTGCGCGCGGCGGCGACAGGGCCATCAGCCCAGGAACGCGGTGAGAGCCACCCAGAAGGAGGCGGAGAGTGCCAAGCCGCCCGCGGTGCTGCGAGGGGCCCAGGGGCCATCGTTGTGGTCGTCAGGCACCAGCAGCCATGGCCGGGTGCCTTCGATCCGCTCCGGCGTCGCCTTGAACCGCAGAAGCGGGACCAGTTCCGGGTTTACGTTCTCGGGGCGCTCCGGCTGGCTGCGCTCGATGGGCCGCAAGGTCGGGGCTCTCCCTTCCTGCGGGGTGACTGAATCGACGAGCTCTTCGCGATCGTCGGGCATGCTCCAGTTTTCGGCGTGAAGGTCTCTCAAAAGCTTTACAATCAAGTGCCGGCGACCCACGAAATCAGCAAATCTCTTCGTTCTTGCGTTGCGCCGTACCGTGAGAAGTGGGTGGGCCTCCCGACGATGGGGTAACAAGGGACCGACGCGCGGCGCGACGGCGGCACCGGCCGACCGATCCTGCGGCTTCAATCCTGACCCTTGATCCCGAAATGATCGGCCAGCTCCGCCGCGGTGAAGCCCAGCGTGTAGCTCTCCGGATCGAGGGGCCGCATCGAGCGGTTCCACGCCTGCCAGTCCGCGACCATCCGCTGGTACACGTCCGAATATCGTTCCTTCAGGTTGGCGCGCTCCAGCGGATCTTGCACGACGTCGAACAGGAAGGTGTTGCCGCCGATCTTCAGGTACTTCCAGTCGCCGTCACGCATCGCCTCCTGCTCCAGGTTCTTGTAGCGCCAGAACAGTTTGCGCGGCACCGGCCCGGAACCCTCCATCAGCCAGGGCAGCAGGTTAATCCCGTCGCTCGGGTGCGACGTGGCGGGCGCGGTGCCGACGGCGGCCAGCAGCGTCGGCAGCCAGTCCATGGTGATCGTCACCTGCTCCGACACCGACCCGCGCGGCACCCGGTCCGGCCACGAGATGATCGCCGGGATGCGCAGCCCACCCTCCAGCAACTCCGATTTCTTGCCGGTGAAGGGCCAGGTGTCGGAGAAGCGCTCGCCCCCGTTGTCGCTGGTGAACACGACGATGGTGTTGCGGGCGATCCCGGCCTGCTCCAGCGCTTCCAGCACGCGGCCGATCTGCAGGTCCATGCGCTGAACGATGCGCTGATAGGTGTGCTGGGAGCCGCCGTCGAAATGGAACAGGCTCTTGATGCGCAGCGCCTCGGCTTCGTCTCCGGGCGCCTCCCATGGCCAGTGGGGTGCATTGAAGTGCAGGCTGAGCAGGAAGGGCTGCCCGGCGCGCGCGAAGCCCTCTACCGTACTGACCGCCCGGCTGCCGAGCAGGTCAGTGAGGTAGCCGTCCTGGCGGATGGGAGTGTCATCGTCCCACAGGTCATCGGTGTCGGTGGTCGCCGACCCGAACTTGTGCGTGTAATAGTCCAGAACGCCCCCGCGGAAGCCGTAGAAGTGCTCGTAGCCGCTTTGCAGCGGTCCGAAGT
>JBAUTD010000529.1:0-2019 GCA_049582045.1 Burkholderiales bacterium | reverse complement strand
GCCACCGCGAGCGCAAAGAGCACCAGCACCGCCCAGCCCGGAAAGCGCAGCTCAAGCAGCACCACGGTCGCCGAGGCGGCGAGATGCCCGGCGAGCCGCACCGCAGTCGGCAGTCCGAACAGGTCATCCAGAAACGAAAGCAGCGCAAGGGCCGCGGCAAGTAAAAGAGTGAAAGCAAACCCCGGCGCGCCAACGAGCCAGCCGACGCCAACTCCGGCCGCGATCGCCAAGCCCCCGGTGCGAGGCACCGGCCGCTCGTGCAGCGAGCGTTCGTTCGGATGATCGAGCGCGAGCCGCCGGCCGGTTTCGGACATCAGCGCCTTGACGCAAACCAGTGCGATCACGAACGCCGCAAGCGCGGGCTGCCAGAGCATGGCCGGCATTCTAACGGCCCTGCGCGAGGTACCACTCGGCGGTGGCGCGCAGGCCCTGCTCGAAGGTGAAGGGAGGCGTCCAGCCCAGCTCGCGTCGGATGGCGCTGTCGTCGACCACGAGCGAGCGCGAGAGGCGTCTCAACGAGGGCAGCCACTCCAGGACACCCGGCGGAAACGCGAACAGCCGCGGATAGTGCCCGAGTGCCTCCCCCAGAGCACGGCAAAGCTGCGGTGTCGAGACGGGCACCCCGTCCGCCACCAGATAAGTCCTGCCTGCCGCGGCCGGCGCCTCCACGCAGAGGGCGACCGCGTCGGCGAGATTGCCGACGTAGATCATGCTGCGAGCGTTCGCGATGCTCGCCAGCGGCAGGGGCATCCCGCGCGCGATCGCGCGCATGAGCGAAAGGAAATTCGCCTTTACGCCCGGGCCGTACACCAACGGCGGGCGCAGCACGACGTAGTCGAGCCCCGCGATCCCCGGTAGGGCGCTCTCTGCGTCTGCCTTGGCGCGCCCATAAGCGTCCGGCGGCGCGGGACGGTCGTCTGCGCCGAAGGGATGCGCCGACGACGTCTCCTCGCCAAGCACCTTTACCGAGCTCAGGAACACAAAGCGCGCCCCGGCAGTGGCCGCGGCCTGCGCAGCGTTGCGTGCCGCGACGAAATTCACTTCGCGCATGCGCTGCTCGTCGCGGAAGGACCGATGGGCGATCGCCGCGAGGTGCACCAGCGCGCCCGCGCCTTCGAGCGCCTGCTGCCACAGCCAGGAGCGCGCGAGATCGCCGCATGCGAGCACCTCCACTCCTTCTCTAAAGGGTGGCGCGGCAGCCACCTCCCGCACCAGGGCCCGCACCCGGTGCCCGGCGCCGGAGAGCCGCTCGACGACCGCCCGGCCGACGAAACCGGATGCCCCAGTGACGACGATGCGCATCAAGCCTCCGCGACAATCACGCCGCAGCCCGCGCCAAGCCAGGCGCGCTCGAAGCGCCGATCGATGTACGCCCGGGCAAAGCCAGCCTCCACGAGACGCTGCGTAATGTCCTGGCCGTAGTCCCGGTAGACAAGCACCTGTTCGCGTCCACGTATGCGGTCGTGATGGTAGGTGGGCGGAAGGATGTACCGCACGCCGCCTTCCGCGAGAACAGCCCTTTCCACCGTTCGGGGACTGTCGGAAAGAGGCACGGTGAACATGAACGCGCCGCCAGGCGCCAGCACCCGCCGGATCTCGGCAAAACCTCGCCTGTCATCGGGCACATGCTCGAAGACCTCCGTGGAGGTGCAAATGTCGAAACTTCCGTCGCCAACGGTGAGCCGCTGGACGTCCTGGCACAGGACTCCGCCTCGCCGGTCCCCGGGCGGCACGTCGTCGAAATACTCCGAGCAAGTAAAATCGACGACCGCACGACGCAGAAATTCGAACAGCGCACCGCGCGAGGACATCTCGTAAACGCGCCGACCCTCGAAGTCCGGTCGCACCGAGCGCAGTACCGCGACGAGCGACTGGGTAATTGCGCTCGCGCCGCAGCGCATGCAGCGAACGCCGATGCCGTCGCGCGACAGCCTCAGCAGCAGCCCGGGGCCGCACAGCGGGCAGCGATAAGGGCGCAGCGCGAGCGCGGATGGCTGCAGGAGCGACAGTGCGGTACGC
>JBAUTD010000528.1:0-2385 GCA_049582045.1 Burkholderiales bacterium | reverse complement strand
ATTCCCGCACAAATCAAGCACTGCGTTCCGAGGGGTTACCCCGCCCGATGGCTGTCCACCGAAGGCTACTAGGCAGCCATTTGGGGATACCGCGAACGCCTTTATTAATCCGTTAAAAACTAGCTTTACGTTTGCGCCGTCAACTATGTACCCTCCCGCAGCGGTATCTGTCATCGAGAGAGAACTCATAAACCAGCCGTTCCTAACAGGCATTGCGTAGACGGCCCCCGTTCGCCATTCGCCCGGTGGGATTTGCGTAAGCTCCACTCGGCCATCTGGATAAATAAGCCAATATTTCAACCCGAGATTTGCGCCCCATCCGCTTATGGATTCCTGAAACGCGTAGGCGCCCTTGAAAGCTGAATACCGAGGCGCTCCAGAAGCCCCGTGAAAGTCGATCGGTATCGGTTTGCGTGAAGGAGGAACGATAAAGTACTGTCTGGACGGGAACGGATCCCATGGACGTTCGGCCTCTATGAATCCATGATCCTTTCGCAACACTTCGATAATCCCCCGATCCTTCTGTGTCGGCTCAGGCCATTTTTGCCAGACGCAAGAGTGGCGATTTAGCGTCAGGTCCTTGGCCCGGAGAGTGCCCTTCCTTATTACCGTCTCCTTCTCCTTTCCGAGCGGCCCTTCGCGGATAATGCGATCGCCATTTCTGTAGAACGCTTCGTAGAGGTAGCCACGATCGAAGCAAAGATCTGCGAGCGGGCCAATCTTCATGAGCTCGGTAACTTTGCCTGTGTGCGTGTTCCAGCTGTAGAGTGCTGACTCGCCCCAGCCCTCATGTATTGCTGATTCGCTCAACCCTTTTCGCTTGGCTCCGTTAAACAGCACGGATTCGTTGTCAATCCAGGCTAGCGGTGCTCCCGCGTAGGGGATCTCTTTGATCGAATAACCTGGGGCGACCTCGAAGGCATGAGCGCAGGCGCCTAGCGCGCCGAGCGTGGCAAGGAGAAACGCGAACCTCACCAGAGCGCGAGACCAGGCCTTGCGTCGATCCCACACGCCACGCAGCGCATCGAACATGAGGCTCCCCCCTCCGCGTCAAATCTACTCCCGCGTCAGGATTTTGTAATCTAGACATTGGGATAAATCCCCGCTGCGCGGGGGCGGGCGCACTGCGGGTCTGAGGGGACTGCGGACGCGGAGTAATCCGACTCTGACCCCGATTAATTCTCGCGTCGGGGAAAGCGTGGTCTGACCCCGATTTGGAAATCGGGGACGGACCTCGGGGAAGTTTTCAGCGCTTCAGGGACTTGACTCGCGAAATCGGGGTCTGTCCCCGGTTTACTTGAGGGAGGGGAGTACGAGGCCGGTGGCTTCGCCGAAGCCGATGGTGGCGAAGCTGTCTCTTGCACAGCGTCCTCTTTGCATCAGCTCGTCGCCGTCTTCGACGAAGTTTCTTTGTTCGCCGCCGGGGAGTTTGATGGAGTGTTTGCCGCCCTGGGTGAGTTCGATCATGGCGCCGGCGGAATCGGCGTTGGGGCCGGAGATGGTGCCGCTGCCGAGCAGGTCGCCGGGGCGCAGGTTGCAGCCGTTGCTGGTGTGGTGGGTGACGAGTTGGGCGAGGGTCCAGTAGCAGTCGCGGTAGTTCGCGTGCGACAGGCGCACGGGCGGCAGGCTCGAGGCCCGCATCGCTGCGGTGCGCAGGTACATCTCGACCTCGATCGCGAAGCCGCCTTCGTCGCGGTCGTCCGAGTCGCTCAGGTAGGGCAGCGGCGCGGGATCCTCCGGCGAGCGGCGCAAGGCGTGCGTGCGGTAGGGCTCGAGCGCATCGAGCGTGACCACCCAGGGCGAGATCGTGGTGGCGAAGCTCTTGGCGAGGAAGGGCCCCAGCGGCTGGTATTCCCAGGCCTGGATGTCGCGCGCACTCCAGTCGTTGAGCAGCACGACGCCGAATACGCGCTCGAGCGCGTTGGCGATTCGCACAGGGGTTCCGAGCGGGTTGCCGGGCCCGCACACGAAGCCCAGCTCGACTTCGTAGTCGAGGCGCTTGCACGGGCCGAAGGTCGGCGCCGCCGCGTCGGGCGCCTTGGTCTGGCCTCTGGGGCGGACGATCTCGGTGCCCGAGACGACCACCGACGAGGCGCGCCCGTGGTAGCCGATCGGGATCCACTTGAAGTTCGGCATCAGCGGGTTGTCGGGGCGGAACAGCTTGCCGATGTGGGTCGCGTGATGGATCGAGGTGTAGAAGTCGGTGTAGTCGGGGATCTCGACCGGCAGCAGCAGCTCGGCTTCCTTCATCGGCACCAGGCAGCTTTCGAGCGCGCGGCGGGTTTGAGCCGGGGCATCGGCGCCGAGCGCGCGTGAGAGCGCGAGGCGCAGCGGGTACCAGTACTCGCGCCCGAGCGCGGCGAGCGCGTTGAGCCTGGGCGCGCG
>JBAUTD010000527.1:0-6375 GCA_049582045.1 Burkholderiales bacterium | reverse complement strand
CAGCAGCTCGAAGCCGTCGGCCAGCGAGGCGCCTGCTCCGCCGAGCGCCTCGGGCACCCAGGCGCGCGTCAGTCCCGCCTCTTCGAGCGCGCGCCACAAGGACGCGCGCCGAGATTCTTCGTTGGCCCGGGAATTGAGCGCCTGCGGATCACCCAGATCGCGGAAGATCCGGCTCGTGGTCTCGGCGGCGAGATTGGAAGTCTCGGACATGCGCAGCGCCAGTCTACTCGGCCGGGGCGGCGTTGAGAGGCCGGCCGAAGTCCTGTAGACTTCACCATCCGTGCTCGCCGTGGCTTGATGACTAAATATGTCTTCGTAACCGGCGGAGTTGTCTCCTCTCTGGGGAAGGGCATCGCCGCCGCGTCCCTCGCCGCGATCCTCGAATCGCGCGGTATCCGAGTCACCAACATCAAGCTGGACCCGTACATCAACGTCGATCCCGGCACGATGTCGCCGTTCCAGCACGGCGAGGTGTTCGTGACCGAGGACGGCGCCGAGACCGATCTCGACCTGGGGCACTACGAGCGCTTCCAGAGCTCGAAGATGCACCGCAGCAACAACTTCACCACCGGCCAGATCTACGAGTCGGTGATCAAGAAGGAGCGCCGCGGCGACTACCTGGGCGGCACGGTGCAGGTGATTCCGCACATCACTGACGAGATCAAGAATTTCATCAAGCGCGGCGCGGGCGAGGCCGAGGTCGCGATCGTCGAGATCGGCGGCACGGTGGGCGACATCGAGTCGCTTCCGTTCCTCGAGGCGATCAGGCAGATGGGGCTCGAGATGGGGCGCGACAAGGTGTGCTACATCCACCTGACGCTGGTGCCCTACATCGCCAGCGCGGGCGAGATCAAGACCAAGCCTACCCAGCACTCGGTCAAGGAGCTGCGCGAGATCGGAATCCAGGCCGATGTCGTGCTGTGCCGCACCGACCGGCCCCTGCCCGAGGACGAGAAGCGAAAGATCGCCCTGTTCTGCAACGTGCAGAAGGAGGCGGTGATCTCGGCTTGGGACGTCGACTCGATCTACAAGATCCCGCGCATGCTGCACGAGCAGATGCTCGACGAGATCGTGTGCCACAAGTTGGGCATCCTGGCCCACGCGGCCGACCTTTCGGCCTGGAGCCGGCTGGTCGACGCGCTCGAGCACCCCGAGCACGAGGTCGACATCGCCTTCGTCGGCAAGTACATCGATCTGCAGGATTCCTACAAGTCGCTCAACGAGGCGCTGATCCACGCCGGGATCCACACCCGCAGCCGGGTCCGGATCCACTACGTCGACTCCGAGGAGATCGACAAGTCGGGCATCGGGCCGCTCGAGACGATGGACGGCATCCTGGTGCCGGGCGGATTCGGCAAGCGCGGCACCGAAGGCAAGATCAAGGCGATCCGCTACGCGCGCGAGAACGGCGTGCCTTACCTCGGGATCTGCCTCGGCATGCAGCTCGCGACCATCGAGTTCGCGCGCAACGTCTGCGGGCTGGCGGGAGCGAACAGCACCGAGTTCGACCCCGACACGCCGCACCCGGTGGTGGCGCTGATCACCGAATGGCTCGACCGCACCGGGCGCATCGAGCGGCGCACCGAGGCCTCCGACCTGGGCGGCAGCATGCGGCTCGGGGCGCAGCGCTGCCCGGTCGAGGGCGGCACGCTCGCGGAGAAGATCTACGGCGCCGAGGTGAACGAGCGCCACCGCCACCGCTACGAGGTCAACAACGTCTACGTGCCCCAGCTCGAGGCGAAGGGCTACAAGGTCTCGTCCCGCACGCCGAGCGAGGACCTGCCGGAGATGATGGAGCTGCCCGGGCATCCGTGGTTCGTCGGCTGCCAGTTCCACCCCGAGTTCACCTCGACGCCGCGCAGCGGCCACCCCCTGTTCAAGTCCTTCGTCGCGGCGGCGCTCAAGAACCGCGTGCGGGCGAAGCGCTCGTCGCCCGGCGGTTCCCTGTCCGTCGTGGCGGCATGAAGCTCTGCGGGCATGAAGTCGGGCTCGAGCGGCCGCTGTTCCTGATCGCGGGCCCCGACACGCTGGAAAGCGAGCAGCTGTGCCTCGACGTGGCCGGCGCGCTGAAGGAGCACACGGCGCGGCTGGGCATGCCCTACGTGTTCAAGGGGTCCTTCGACAAGGCCAATCGCAGCTCGGGCGCGAGCTACCGCGGCCCGGGCATCGAAGAGGGGCTGCGCATCCTCGAGGCGGTCAAGACCCGGATCGGCGTGCCGGTGCTCACCGACGTGCACGAAGACACCCCGCTCGCCGAGGTGGCTGCGGTGGTGGACGTGATCCAGACCCCGGCTTTCCTGTGCCGGCAGACCAATTTCATCCGCAATGCCGCGAGCCAGGGCAAGCCGCTCAACATCAAGAAGGGGCAGTTCCTGTCGCCGTGGGAAATGAAGAACGTGGTCGACAAGGCGATGGCCACCGGGAACCGCCAGATCATGGTGTGCGAGCGCGGGTTCAGCTTCGGCTACAACAACCTGGTGGTGGACATGCGAGGCGTCGCGGTGATGCGCGAAACCGGCTGCCCGGTCGTGTTCGACGCGACGCACTCGGTGCAACTGCCCGGGGGGCAGGGCAGGTCGAGCGGCGGGCAGCGCGAGTTCATTCCCGTGCTGGCGCGGGCCGCGGCGGCCGCCGGCGTGGCTGGGGTCTTCATGGAGACGCACCCCCGGCCGGACGAGGCGCTGTGCGACGGGCCGAATTCCTGGCCGCTCGCGCTGATGGGCGAGCTGCTGGAAACGCTCGTCGGAATCGACAGAGTGGTTAAGAATAAAGGCTTTGCCGAAAACAATTTGAAAGGGAGCCAGCCATGAGCTCGATAGTCGACGTCGTCGCGAGGGAGATCCTCGATTCGCGCGGCAACCCAACGGTCGAGGCCGACGTGCTGCTCGAATCGGGCGTAATGGGGCGCGCGGCTGTGCCCTCGGGCGCCTCCACTGGCAGCCGCGAGGCGCTCGAGCTGCGCGACGGCGACCCGCAGCGCTACGGCGGCAAGGGCGTGCTGCGCGCGGTGGAGAGCATCAACACCGAGATCTCGGAGGCGATCGTGAGCCTGGACGCGTCCGAGCAGGCCTTCATCGACCAGACCCTTATCGATCTGGACGGCGGCGACAACAAGGAGCGCCTGGGCGCCAACGCGCTGCTCGCGGTGTCGATGGCGGTCGCGCGAGCGGCGGCGGAGGAATCAGGCCTGCCGCTGTACCGCTACTTCGGCGGCTCGGGCCCGATGCAGATGCCGGTGCCGATGATGAACGTGATCAACGGCGGCGCGCACGCGAACAACCGCCTCGACATCCAGGAATTCATGATCGTTCCGGTCGGCGCGCAGTCGTTCCGCGAGGCTCTGCGCTGCGGCGCGGAGGTGTTCCACGCGCTGAAAAAGCTCATCGATGGCAAAGGCATGTCGACCGCGGTGGGCGACGAGGGCGGCTTCGCACCCGACCTGCCGACGCACGCTGCGGCGATCGAGCTGATCCTCGAGGCGGTCGACAAGGCGGGCTACACCGCGGGGCAGGATGTGCTGTTGGCCCTGGACTGCGCGAGCTCGGAGTTTTTCCACGACGGCGAGTACGTGCTCGAGTCCGAGGGCCTGAGCCTTGGCGCGTCGGAATTCTGCGACTACCTCGAGAGCCTCGCGGACCGCTATCCGATCATCTCGATCGAGGACGGCATGGCCGAGAGCGACTGGGAGGGCTGGAAGCTGCACACCGAGCGGCTCGGGCGCAAGTTCCAGCTGGTGGGCGACGACGTGTTCGTGACCAATACGCGCATCATCCAGCAGGGCATCCGGCAGGGCGTGGCAAACTCCGTGCTGATCAAGGTGAACCAGATCGGCACCCTGACGGAGACTTTCGCCGCGATCGAGCTCGCCAAGCGCTCGGGCTACACCTCGGTGATCTCGCACCGCTCGGGCGAGACCGAGGACACCACCATCGCCGACATCGCGGTGGGCTGCAATGCGCTGCAGATCAAGACCGGCTCGCTGTCGCGCTCGGACCGGGTGGCGAAATACAACCAGCTGCTGCGCATCGAGGAAGACCTGGGCGATTCGGTCGGCTACCCCGGGCGCGAAGCCTTCTATCAGCTGAAGTGACGTGAAGCTACTCGGAGGCGTGCTCGCCGCCCTGATCGTCCTGATCCAGTATCCGCTCTGGCTCGGCAAGGGCGGCTGGGTGCACGCGTGGGAAGCCGAGGGCAAGCTGGCGGCGCAGCGCGCGAAGAACGGCCAGCTCGAGCTGCGCAACGCGGCGCTGGCGGCGGAGGTGACCGACCTGAAGCAGGGCACCGACGCGATCGAGGAACGCGCGCGCTACGAGCTCGGGATGGTGAAGCGGGATGAAGTATTCTTCCAGATCGTGGAGGAGCGCAAATGAAACTGACCCAGGCCCAGCTCGAGCAGTTCGACCGGGACGGCTACCTGTTCTTCCCGGGGCAGTTTTCGAGACAGGAAGTGAGCGTTCTCACCGGAGAGGTGCCTGCGCTCTACGCCCAGCGCCGGCCGGAGAACGTGCGCGAAAAGACCGGCGACGCGGTGCGGACCAACTTCGCCGCGCACATGTACAGCGCGCCGTTCGCGCGCCTGGCGCGCCATCCGCGCATGATCGAGCCGGTCGAGCAGGCGTTCGGCGAGAAGCTGTACATGCACCAGTTCAAGATCAACGGCAAGATGGCCTTCGACGGCGACGTCTGGCAGTGGCACCAGGACTACGGAACGTGGAAGAACGACGACCTGATGCCCGAGGCGCGCGCCATGAACGTGGCGATCTTCCTCGACGAGGTGAACGAGTTCAACGGTCCGCTGATGTTCATCCCGGGCAGCCACAAGCTCGGCGTGATCGACGCCGCGCACGACACCACCACCACCAGCTACCCGCTGTGGACCATCGACCCCGACACGATTACGAAGCTGGTCGCGCGCGGAGGCATCGTCGCGCCCAAGGGCGCGGCCGGCTCGATGATCATGTTCCACTCCTGCCTGGTGCACGCATCGACCTCGAACCTGTCGCCCTGGAACCGCGTGAGCGTGTACCTGTCGCTGTGCGCCGTGTCGAACCACATCCGCCGCTTCAAGCGCCCGGGCTACATCGCGCATCGCGACTTCACGCCGATCGAGTGCCTGCCCGACGACTGCCTGCTGAAAGACTACGACGTCCCGCTTCCCTGGAAGGACGGCACCCCTGCCGACGAACTGGTCGGGAACCTGAAGGCCGCCTGACCCTCAAATCGAAATCGGGGTCAGAGTCGATTTACGGGATAATTCGACTCTGACCCCGATTTCTCGATTCTTTCCAAGATGAATCTTTATTCGAAGCTGCAGCAGCGACGCGACGACCCGATTCGCGTCGGCGTCATCGGTGCGGGCAAGTTCGGCGCGATGTACATCGCGCAGGTGCCGAACACGCCGGGCGTGCACCTGGCTGGCATCGCCGATCTTGCGCCGGAGAACGCGAAGCGAAATCTGGAGCGGGTGGGATGGAAGGCGGAACGATATGCCGCAGCCTCCATTGAGTCCGCCCTCAAGGAGGGTCGCACCCACGTTTCGGACGACTGGCAGGCGCTGGTGTCGCACCCGGCGATCGACATCGTGGTCGAGGCGACCGGCAACCCGATGGCGGCGGTCGAGCACGCGCTCGCCGCGTTCGCCCACGGCAAGCACGTGGTGATGGTTACGGTCGAAGCCGATGCCTATTGCGGGCCGCTGCTGGCGAAGAAGGCGGCCGATGCGGGCGTGGTCTACAGCCTGGCCTACGGCGACCAGCCGGCGATCATCTGCGACCTGGTGGACTGGGCGCGCGCCGCGGGCTTTGCCGTGGTCGCCGCCGGGCGCGGCCACAAGTGGCTGCCGCACTTCGCCCAGTCGACGCCCGAAACGGTGTGGGGTTACTACGGTCTGACGCCGGAGCAGGCGAAGATCGGCGGACTCAACCCCAAGATGTTCAACTCCTTCCTCGACGGCTCGAAGCCCGCGATCGAGACCAGCGCGGTGTGCAATGCGACCGGCCTGACGCCGGCGCCCTACGGCCTCGCCTTCCCGCCTGCGGCGGTCGACGACATCCCGTTCGTCATGCGGCCGAAGGAGGAAGGCGGGCAGCTGCACCACAAAGGGCAGGTCGAGGTGGTTTCGTCCCTCGAGCGCGACGGCCGCGCGATTCCGTACGACATCCGCTTCGGCGTGTGGGTCGTGTTCGAAGGCGAAACCGAGTACGTGCGGCGCTGCTTCACCGAGTACGGCGTGAAAACCGATCCGTCCGGGCGCTACGCCTGCATGTACAAGCGCTGGCACCTGATCGGCCTGGAGGTCGGGATCTCGGTCGCCTCGGTGGGCCTGCGCGGCGAGCCGACCGGCTGCGCGACGGGCTGGCGCGCCGACGCGGTGGC
>JBAUTD010000526.1:0-2609 GCA_049582045.1 Burkholderiales bacterium | reverse complement strand
ACTCAGCCGAGCGTGACGGTCGCCCGGATGCACGCGATCGTCGAAAAAAATTGCCAAGCGCCCGCGCCGGCGCTCGTCGTCGTCGTGACGCTGAAGAACTCCGGCGGCCCGCTGGCGGCGAACCAGGGCACGGTGTTCGTCAAGGAACTCGGCGGCGCCGGCCTGACGAGCGGCGGCGTTCACCTGCCGGCGATCGGCGCCGGCCGGACGACGCCCGCGCTGAGGATTCCGCTGGTCGCGGCGCAGCCCTACTCGTCGCTAGCGGGGCGGCACCAGCTGGAGGTGATGCTGGAACCCTTGACGTCGGGCGGAACGCCGAGCTTCGACAAGCCGCTCGGCCGCGCGAACACGCTTTACGTCGATGTTCCGGCCGGACACTGCCAGGACAGGCCGCTGCTGAGCGTGCCGAAGCGGAGCATCAAACTCGCGCCCCCGGAGCAACCCCTCATCCGGCGCTAGTGCCCCAGGATCTGGCTCAGGAACAGCTTCGCGCGGTCGGTCCTGGGCGCGGAGAAGAATTCCTGCGGCTTGCCGACCTCGACGATCTCGCCGCGGTCCATGAACACGACCCGGTCGGCGACGGTGCGCGCGAAGCCCATCTCGTGCGTGACCACCAGCATGGTCATGCCCTCGCGCGCGAGCTCGATCATGACGTCGAGCACTTCCTTGATCATCTCCGGGTCGAGCGCCGAGGTGGGCTCGTCGAACAGCATCACCTTGGGGCGCATCGCGAGCGCGCGCGCGATCGCCACCCTCTGCTGCTGGCCGCCGGAGAGCTGCGCCGGGTACTTGTCGGCCTGCTCGGCGATGCGCACCCGCTTGAGCAGCTGCATGGCGAGTTCCTCGGCCTCGCGCTTGGGCATGCGGCGCACCCAGGTCGGCGCCAGGACGAGGTTCTGCAGCACGGTCAGGTGAGGAAACAGGTTGAACTGCTGGAACACCATGCCGACCTCGCGCCGGATGGCTTCGATCGCCTTCGCGTCGTCGGCCAGCTCGATGCCGTCGACCACGATCGTGCCGCGCTGATGCGACTCGAGCCGGTTGATCAGGCGCACCATGGTGGATTTGCCCGAGCCCGAGGGGCCGCAAATGACGATCTTCTCGCCGCGCGCGACCGAGAAGTCGATCCCGCGCAGGACGTGGAACTCGCCGAACCACTTGTCGACGCCCTTCATCTCGATGATCGGCCCGCCGTTCGTTCCGCTGTCGTTGGCCAAGTCAGTCCTCCCTCAGAATGTGCTTGCGCCCGCGCGCCAGGTCGCGCTCGAGCCGCTGGCTGTACTTCGACATCGAGAAGCAGAACGCGAAGTACACCAGCGAGGCGAACAGATAGGCTTCGATGCCGTACCCGCTCCAGGCGGGCTCGTTGAGCGCGACCTTGACCGCGGTCAGCAGGTCGAACAGGCCGATGATCACCACCAGCGAGGTGTCCTTGAAGAACGCGATGAAGGTGTTGACCAGGGGCGGGATCGAGATGCGCAGCGCCTGCGGCAGGATGATCAGCAGCATCTTGCGCCAGTACGACAGGCCGAGCGCGTCGGCCGCCTCGTACTGCCCGGTCGGGATCGCCTGCAGCCCGCCGCGCACCACCTCGGCCAGGTAGGCCATGGCGAACATCACCATCGCGATCTGCGCGCGCAGCAGCTTGTCGATCGACACGCCCGCGGGCAGGAACAGCGGCAGCATCACCGAGGCCATGAACAGCAGGCTGATCAGCGGCACGCCGCGGATCAGCTCGATATAGAGCACGCAGGCCGAGCGCACCGCGGGCATGTTCGAGCGCCGGCCGAGCGCGAGCAGGATCGAGAGCGGAAAGGCGGCGGCGATGCCGAAGGTGGCGAGGATCAGGGTCAGCATCAGGCCGCCCCAGCGCCCGTCCTCGACGTAGGGCAGGCCGGGCACGCCGCCCCACATCAGCAGGCCGATCAGCCCCAGCCCGGCGAGCCACACCCAGGCGAGCCATGGCCGCCAGCACGCGCGCAGCGAGCTCACCACGTACAGCGCGATGAACAGCAGGATGCCGAGCCCGGGGCGCCATTGCTGCGCATAAGGATAGGTGCCGAACAGGATGAAGCGGTGCTTCTCGACGATGAAGGCCCAGCAGGCGCCGTGCCCCGCGGCGGCGCGGCAGGTGGAAGGATCGGGCGCGCGCCAGACCGCGTTGATGAAGGCCCAGTCGAAGAACGGCGGCACCAGCCTCCAGGCGAGGTAGAGCAGCACCAGCGTGGCGAGCGAGCTCGGCACGCTGTAGAACAGGTTCGCGCGCAGCCATCCGATGGCGCGGGCGCTCATGTCGCGCGGGCTCCCTTGAGCGCGATGCGCTTGTTGTACCCGTTCATGAGGACCGAGATCGTCAGGCTGATCGTGAGGTACACCGCCATGATGATCGCGATGCCCTCGATCGCCTGTCCGGTCTGGTTCAGGGTGGTATTGGCGATCGACACCAGGTCCGGATAGCCGATCGCCACCGCGAGCGAGCTGTTCTTGGTCAGGTTGAGGAACTGGCTGGTCATCGGCGGCACGATCACGCGCAGCGCCTGCGGCAGGATCACCAGGCGCATCGCGCGGCGCGGCCGCAGCCCGAGCGCGTAGGCCGCCTCGAACTGGCC
>JBAUTD010000525.1:0-2386 GCA_049582045.1 Burkholderiales bacterium | reverse complement strand
GAGCGGCGCCGCGCGGCGCGCCTCCGCAGTCTGGTCTTTCATGGTTGGCCTCGCTTCAAAGTTCATGGTTGTCGATCGCATCCGGAAACTCGTTGCCTACATTCCTGCCGCCCGCTTGGCGGGGAGGGCGCTGCCCGCCGGCGCGCCGTGCGCGATGGTGTTGACGTATTCGACCGCCGCGCCGTACGAGCCGCAGTGGGTCCGCACGATGTCCATCACCGCGTCGACCGTATCCAGCGCTGCCCAATCCCTTTGCCACTCCAGCATCAGAGACAGGGCCGTGACGGGCGTCACCGCCGAGCGCATCATTCTTTTCATGGCGTTGCCGTGCGCGAGCGGGCTTACGTCGCCGCAGCAGTCTTCGGGGACCACCACCGAGTAGTCGTCGTAGGCCGCTTGCAGCGCGGGCAGCGCAACGGAGGTCCCGGTCCACAGTCCCGCGAGCACGAGATTCCTGCGGCCCGACTTCCTCACCGCGGCGACGAAGCCGGAGTTGTCCCACGCGTTCAATTCGGTCCGCTCGATCGGCGCGAGGTCGGGAAACACCGCCTGCACCTGGGGAAACACGTTCCCGCTGAATGCCCTTGTTTCGATCGTCGTCAACACGACCGGGATATCGAAGGCTTTGGCGGCTTTCGCGAGCATCGCGTTGTTGTTGATGATCGACTGGCGATCGAAATTCGATACGCCGAACAGCATCAGCGGCTGAAGATCGATCATCGCCACGACGCAGTTCTCCGGGGTCAGGAGACCCTTCTCGCTCATCTTTCGTTTCCCGCTGGCCATGTCGCCACTCCTCTCCGGATCAAATCGCAAGCTGATCCGCCACCGGCAGGCGCCTGATACGCTTGCCGGTCGCGGCAAAGATGGCGTTGCAGATCGCCGGCGCGATCGGCGGAACGCCCGGCTCGCCGACCCCGCCGAGCGGCACGTCGAAGCCCGACCGGATCAGGTGCACCCTGATGTCGCGCGGAGCCTCCGTGATGCGTGCGACCTGATAGTCGTTGAAGTTCCCCTGCTCGACGCTGCCGTTCTTGAAGGTGATCTCCGAAAACAGCGTATTGCCCGCGCCCATGACGCACGCGCCCTCCATCTGGGCGCGCACGCGCTCGGGGTTGACCTGCGGGCCGCAGTCGAAGGCGATGTCGACCCGCGCAATGGTGATCTCGCCGTGGGCGCCGACCTCGACTTCGATGACCGCGGCGGCGTAGCTCATGAAACTATACGTGGCCGCAAGTCCCAGGCCACGACCTTTCGGCATGGCACGGCCCCAGTCCGCCTCGCGCGTGGCCCGCTCGATGACGGCACGCAGCCGTCCGGTGTCGAGGGGGTAGCGCGTCGGCGACTCACCGTAGTTCCACTCGTCCGAGAGCGTGCGCGGATCGATCCGACGCGGCGGTCCGATCAGCGCCAGCTGATACTCGCGCGGGTCGCGGCCCGCGGCGTGCGCGAGCTCGTCGATGAAGCTCTGGATCGCGAACCCGTGCGCGATGTTGTACACGGAGCGGAACCACCCGATGCGCGTGCAGGCCGGCACCTTGGGGATCTCCAGGCGCACGTTGGGGATCCGGAAGGGCACGTTGATCATTCCCATACCGTACTCGCTGGCATCCTCGCCCTCGGCGCCGGCCTCGAAGGTCGCATCCTCGGTCGGCGAGGCCGACCGGTGCAGCCACGCGAGCGGCAGGCCATCGGCGCCGAGCACCGCCTCCAGGCGCTCGAGCGCCACGGCCTGGTAGTAATCGTGACGGATGTCGTCCTCGCGGGTCCACATGACCCGGACAGGCGTTCCCCCCATGGCCTGGCTCAGCACCGCCGCCTCGCCGGCGAAATCCGCCAGCGACTTGCGCCCGAAAGCGCCGCCGAGCAGCGTCACGTTCACCGTGACGTTCTCCTCCTTCATGCCGAGAAGGCCCTTCACCAGATCTCGCGTGCCCTGGGGATCCTGCACGGGCGCCCATACTTCGCAGCGGCCCCCGACGATGCGCGCGGTCGCCGCCGGCGGCTCCATCGAGGCGTGGGCGAGAAACGGCAGGTAGTACTCGGCCTCGATCCGCCGGCCGCGCTCGAGCACCGAGAGGACATCGCCGTCGTTGCGGACGACCTTGGCGGAGTGGCGTACCGCCTGCTCCAGCACCGTCTCGAACCGCTTCGAATCGAAGCTGCGGTTCGGTCCCTCCTCCCACTGGATCCTCAATGCCTCGCGCCCCTTGAGAGCCGCCCAGGTATTGCGGGCGAGCACCGCCACGCCGCCCAGCGGGAAATACTGAGCGGGCAGCGGATGGGAGGGAATCTCAACGACCCGCACCACGCCGGGCACCGCGAGGGCCGCCTGCGCATCGTAGTGCGCGAGCTTGCCGCCCAGCACGGCGGGGCGGGCCACGAC
>JBAUTD010000524.1:0-1795 GCA_049582045.1 Burkholderiales bacterium | reverse complement strand
GCCCTGGTTGGGCGGCGGGTCGAGCGCGCCGAAGTGGCGCGAGAAGGCGAGCAGGTCGTCGTCGGTCAGGCGCTGGTCGCGGAACACCAGCACGTCGTGCCGGTACCAGGCGTCCTTGATGGCGTCGATCTCGGTCGCGCTCGCGCGCGCGAGGTCCACGCCGCGCACCTCGGCGCCGACCGTTCCGGTCGGCACGACCTCGAGCGCTGCGGCGGCGGGGGCGGACATGGACGCTAGTCTATAATCATCCGCCGCGCTTTGCCCATCCCCGCCCCGGAGTCCCGCGTGACGATCATCGTCCATCACCTGAACAACTCCCGCTCGCAGCGCGTGCTGTGGCTGCTCGAGGAGCTGGGGCTGCCCTACGAGATCAAGCGCTACCAGCGCGACCCGAAGACGATGCTCGCGCCGCCCGAGCTGCGCGCGGTGCACCCGCTGGGCAAGTCGCCGGTGATCGAGGACGGCGAGCTCAGGCTGGCCGAGTCGGGCGCGATCCTGGAGTACCTCGCGGGCCGCTATGGCGAGGGGCGGCTGGTGCCGGCCGCCGGCACGCCCGAGCGGCTGCGCTATACCTACTGGATGCACTACGCCGAGGGCTCGCTGATGCCGCCGCTGCTGATGAAGCTGGTGTTCCGGCGCATCGAGAGCGGGCCGATGCCGTTCTTCGCGCGCCCGGTGGCGCGCGGCATCGCGCGCCGCGTGCTCGGCACTTTCGTCGAGCCGCAGATCGCGCGGCACCTGGACTACATGGAAGGCGAGCTCGCCGCGCGGCCCTGGTTCGCGGGCAGCGAGTTCAGCGCGGCCGACATCCAGATGAGCTTTCCGCTCGAGGCTGCGGCCGCGCGCGGCGGCCTGGACGCGAGCCGGCCGAAGCTCACGGGCTTTCTCGCGCGCATCCACGAGCGGCCCGCGTACCGGCGCGCGATCGAGGCCGGCGGCGCCTACGAGCTGCTGCGCTGAAGGGCGGGGGCGTTGACCGCCGTCCTGCTCGCGCTGGCGACTTTCTTCTCCACCCTGGGCGGCGGGCTGTTCGCGCTCAAGTTCAGCGACCGGCTGCACTACATCCTGTCCTTCACCGCCGGGGTGCTGCTCGGCGTGGTGGCGTTCGACATCCTGCCCGAGATCTTCGACCTGGCGCGCTCGCACGGCAGCGACGCCGCGGGCGCGATGATCGCGCTGGTGATCGGGTACCTGTTCTTTCACGGGCTGGAGAAGTTCGTCCTGGTGCACCACGTGCACGAGGAGGACTACGCGGAGCACCGCCACCCGAAGGTGGGCGTCGTCTCGGCGCTCGCCCTGGCCGGGCACAGCTTCATGGACGGGGTGGGCATCGGGCTCGCGTTCCAGGCCGGGCCGGCGGTCGGCGTCGCCGTGGCGCTGGCGGTGATCGCGCACGATTTCTGCGACGGCATGAACACGGTGAGCCTGATGCTTCTGCACCGCAACCCGACGGCGCGCGCGGTCGCGATGCTCGCGCTCGATGCGGCCGCGCCGGTGCTGGGCGCCGCCTCGACGCTGTTGTTCACCGCGCCGCCGGGGCTGCTCGCGCTGTTCCTGGGCTTTTTCGCCGGCTTCCTGCTCTATATCGGCACCGCCGACATCCTGCCCGAGGCGCACTCGCGCAAGCGCCCGGCCGCGGCGCTGGTGCTGATGGGGCTGACCTGCCTCGGCGCAGCGTTCATCTTCGTGGTGGTGCGGGTGGCGGGCTAGCGCCATGCACTTCGACCCGAGCCTGCTGCTCGCCGGGCTGCTGCTGCTCGGCTTCGGCGCGCAATGGCTCGCGTGGCGCTTCAAG
>JBAUTD010000523.1:0-5721 GCA_049582045.1 Burkholderiales bacterium | reverse complement strand
GTGCGGCGGGGATCCGGCTATGCGCTGCGCACCGCGGCGCGACCGGGCGTCACATCACGGTGGCGCGCAAACTGCTCGCGGCCGGCACGTCGGCGATGGTCAGGGCGCCAGGGCCAGGTTGACCTGCTCGAGGTCCTGTTCCCTCAGGCTGCCGGCCGCGGCCTTGAGCTTGAGCTGGGTGGTGATGGTGTTGTAGCGCGCCACCGCGAGGTCGCGCTCGGTGGAGTAGAGCTGCTGCTGCGCGTTCAGCACGTCGATGTTGATCCGCACCCCGACTTCGTATCCCAGCTTGTTGGAATCGAGCGCGCTCTGGGACGAGACCAGCGCCTGCTCGAGCGCCCCGACCTGAGCGACGCCGTTCACGACCCCGAGATAGGCCTGGCGCGCTGCGAGCGCGGCGCCGCGTTTCGCGTTTTCGAGGTTCTGCCTCGCCTGCTCGTAATTGGCCGCCGCCTCGCGCTCTCGCGAGCTGATCGCGCCGCCCTGATAAAGCGGCAGCGCGAGCTGCAGTCCGACCGCGGTCTGGTTCGTGTTGCTGCCGACCGAGGTGAGCGTGGTGCCGGTCTGGTCGGTCTGGCCGTAGCTGGCGACCAGGTCGAGGGTGGGGTAGTGCCCGGCGGCGTTGCGCTTCATCTCGAGGTTCGCGATCTCGGTCGTGGCCTGCTGGATCTGGACCGGATAGCTCTGCTTCTCGGCCAGATCGACCCAGCTCTCCGCATCATTGGGATTGGGCAGCGAGAGCTTCACGCTCTTTCGTAGCGTCGCAAGGCCCGTGTATTCTTTGCCGGTCAGCTGCTGCAGCGCGCTTTTCTTGTTGTCCAGGTCGTTCCGCGCCGCGATCTCCTGCGCGACGACCAGGTCGTAGCGGGCCTGGGCTTCGTGCGTGTCCGTGATGGTCGCGGTGCCGACCTCGAAGTTTCGCTTGGCCTGCGCCAGCTGCTCCGAGATGGCGGCCTTTTGCGCGCCGACCAGGGTCAGCGTGTCCTGCGCCGCGAGCACGTCGAAATAGGCCTGCGCCGTACGCACGATCAGGTCCTGCGCGGCCTGGCCGAAGGAGGCCTCGGCCTGCCTGACCTGGTATCCGGCCTCGTCGTACTGCAGGAAGTTCTGCTTACGGTAGATCGGCTGCGAGAGGTTGAGCGCATAGCCGTTGCTGCGGAAATTGCGCGAAGCGTCGGGCAGCAGCGCGGTGTTGTCCGAGTTCAGCTCGAACCGTGTCTCGGTCACGTTCGCCGACAGGCCGATGGTCGGCAGCAGCAGCGCCTTGCCCTGCGGCAGCTTTTCCTGTCCCGCCTGCAGCGCGAAGCGCGCGGCGGCGTACTGCGCGTCGTAGGCGCGGGCGTCGCGGTAGACCTGGAGCAGGTTCTCCGCCTGCGCGCTGAGCGGCAGCGCGGCGGCGAGGACGATGGCGGCAATGAGACGTATCATCGGTTTGGCCTTGGCTCAGTAAACGGGCATCGCGGGGTCGACGGTTCGGGCCCAGGCGTCGACGCCGCCCGCGAGATTGTGCACCCTGGTGAAGCCATGGTGCTCGAGAAAATAGGCGACCTGCATGCTGCGCGTGCCGTGGTGGCAGATCACGACCGTGTCGGCGCCGGGCTCGAGCTCGGCGATGCGCGCCGGCAGCGTGCGCATCGGCACCAGCATGGAGTCCGGCAGGCGGCAGGTGTGGAACTCCCAGGGCTCGCGCACGTCGAGCAACACGGGCCTGGGCTCACCGGGCGCGGCGAGCCAGGCCGACAGCTGCGCGGGCGAAATCTGTGTCATCAGAAACGAAAGCGCGGCGGCTGCTCGGCGTTCGCGAGTTGCGCGAGCACGGTCTCGAACAGCTCGACCGTTCGAAACGCCCCCGGCGCGCTGCAGTGAACTATCTTGGCGGTCATCACCGGCGCGTCGCCGACGACCGCGAACAGCCGGCCGCCCGGCGCGAGCCGCGCGAGCCAGGTCTGCGGCAGAACCGGCGTCGAGCCGGTGAGCACGACCACGTCGTACGGCGCGTGCTGCGGCCAGTCGCGCGCGGCGTCGCCCACCTCGAGGGTGACGTTGTCGGTGCCGTGGCGCTCTAGATTGGCCTTGCCGAACGCGGCCAGGGCGGGTCGGATCTCGACCGAATTCACGTGCGCGGCGCGGTGCGCGAGCAAGGCGGTGAGGTAGCCGCTGCCGGTTCCGATCTCGAGCACGCGGTCCACCTTGCGCAGCGCGAGCTCCTGCAGCACCCGCGCCTCCATCTTGGGCGTCCACATCCGCTCGCCGTCGCCGATCGGGATTTCCATGTCGGTGAAGGCCAGCGCGCGATGCGCCGGCGGCACGAATTCCTCGCGCGGCACGACGTAGAGCAGGTCGAGAACGTCCTGATCGAGCACGTCCCAAGGCCGGATCTGCTGCTCGACCATGTTGAAGCGGGCTTGTTCGATGTTCATGGGATGGCGCCAGGGGGTATCCGCGATGCGGCCCATAGTTTACATCCGATCAGACGTTTACTTGTTGTCATCGGGCCGGGTTTGCAGTAGGTTGCCGGTACCACGCAGGGGTCCTGGCGGCGGGTGCCGCCGGGTGAGAGAAACCCTTTGAACCTGATGCGGGTAATCCCGCCGAAGGAAGCGACAATGAACGCCAATCCCAAGTTCCTGGCCGCCACCGCCCACGTCGACGACGCGGCGGTCAAGCCGCTGCCGAATTCCGCCAAGACCTACCTCACCGGCTCGCGCCCGGACTTGCGCGTGCCGATGCGCGCGATCACGCAAAGCGAAGGCAACCCGACGATCCTGGTCTACGATACCTCGGGGCCGTACACCGACCCGCAGGCGAAGATCGACATCCGTAAGGGGCTCGCGCCGCTGCGCGAGAAGTGGATCGAAGAGCGGGGCGACACCGAGCTGCTCGAAGGCCCGTCGTCCGAATACGGCCGCCGCCGGCTCGACGACTCCAAGCTCGCCGAGTTGAGGTTCGATCTGAAGCGCAAGCCGCGCCGCGGCCGCTGCGTGACGCAGATGCACTACGCGAAGAAGGGCATCGTCACGCCCGAGATGGAGTTCATCGCCATCCGCGAGAACCAGCGTCTCGTTGATTCATTGAACTTTCAACACCGGGGCGAATCGTTCGGGGCGAACCTTCCCAGGCAAATCACGCCCGAGTTCGTGCGCGACGAGGTGGCGCGCGGGCGCGCGATCATCCCGGCCAACATCAATCACCCGGAGGCCGAGCCGATGATCATCGGCCGCAATTTCCTGGTGAAGATCAACGCCAACATCGGCAACTCCGCGCTCGGCTCGTCGATCGCCGAGGAGGTCGAGAAGATGACCTGGGCGATCCGCTGGGGCGGCGACACGGTGATGGATCTCTCGACCGGCAAGCACATCCACGAGACGCGCGAATGGATCGTGCGCAACGCGCCGGTTCCGATCGGCACGGTGCCGATCTACCAGGCGCTGGAAAAGGTCGACGGCAAAGCCGAGGAGCTGACCTGGGAGATCTTCCGCGACACGCTGATCGAGCAGGCCGAACAGGGGGTGGACTACTTCACCATCCACGCCGGCGTGCGGCTGCCGTTCATTCCGCTCACCGCGAAGCGGATGACCGGCATCGTGTCGCGCGGCGGCTCGATCATGGCCAAGTGGTGCCTCGCGCACCACGAGGAAAGCTTCCTCTACACGCATTTCGAACAGATCTGCGAAATCATGGCCGCCTACGACGTCTCGTTTTCGCTCGGCGACGGCCTGCGCCCCGGGTCGATCCACGACGCGAACGACGAGGCGCAGATCGCGGAGCTCAAGACGCTGGGCGAGCTGACCAAGATCGCCTGGAAGCACGACTGCCAGGTGATGATCGAGGGCCCCGGGCACGTGCCGATGCAGCTCATCAAGGAGAACATGGAGCTGCAGTTGAAGTATTGCGACGAGGCGCCGTTCTACACCCTGGGGCCGCTCACCACCGACATCGCGCCGGGCTACGACCACATCACCAGCGCGATCGGCGCGGCGATGATCGGCTGGTACGGGACCGCGATGCTGTGCTACGTCACGCCCAAGGAGCACCTCGGGCTGCCGAACAAGAAGGACGTCAAGGACGGCATCATCGCGTACAAGATCGCGGCGCATGCCGCGGACCTCGCCAAGGGGCATCCGGGCGCGCAGCTGCGCGACAACGCGCTCTCGAAGGCGAGGTTCGAATTCCGCTGGGCCGACCAGTTCAACCTCGGCCTCGACCCGGACACCGCCAAGGACTTCCACGACGAGACCCTGCCGCAGGAGGGCGCCAAGCTCGCCCACTTCTGCTCGATGTGCGGGCCGCACTTCTGCTCGATGAAGATCACCCAGGACGTGCGCGACTATGTCGAGAAGGGCATGGAGCAGAAGTCGGTCGAGTTCGTGAAGAAGGGTGGCGAGCTATACCAGAAGACTTGATCGCGACGATCGTCGGGGTCGTTCTCGCGATCGCGGTCGGGCTGCCGCTGATCCTGTATTTGCTGCAGGACCGCCTGATCTTCCACCCCCAGCGGCTCGACGATACGCGCCGCGCGGCGATTGCGGCCAGGCTTCCCGCCACGAAAGAAGTCTTCATCGCGGCGCCGGACGGGACGCGCCTGCATGCCTG
The DNA here is from genome assembly GCA_049582045.1 of Burkholderiales bacterium. Taxonomy (GTDB): domain Bacteria; phylum Pseudomonadota; class Gammaproteobacteria; order Burkholderiales; family SG8-39; genus DAHVFK01. The sequence continues at coordinate 1,128 of JBAUTD010000523.1, read as the reverse complement.
GCATCTCGCAGCCGCCTCCGGCGCGCCCCTGGTCATTTATTTCGGCGGCAACGCGGAAGAAGTCTCCGGCATGCTCGAGGCCGCCGCATCCGGCGCGCCGGCCGCCTCCTGGCTGCTCACGGACTATCGCGGCTACGGCGCGAGCCAGGGGGCGCCTTCCGAGAAGAATCTCGTGTCCGATGCGCTCGCGTGGCATCGGTGCGCAGTCCGGGACCTGCGCGCCGGGCGCGTGTTCGCGTTCGGCCGCAGCCTGGGAAGCGGCGTCGCGGTCGCGCTCGCCGCGCGGCGCTCGCTTGCCGGCGTGATCCTGGTGACGCCCTACGACAGCGTTGCGGCCGTCGCGGCGCGCTACTATCCCTACCTGCCCGTGAGGTGGCTGCTGCGACACCGCTTTGATTCGATCGCGCTTGCGCCGCGGCTCGAGCTCGCGCTTCTGTGCTTGATCGCGCAGGGGGACGAGGTCATTCCGCCGGTGCATGCCGAGCGGCTCTACGAGGCCTGGGACGGACCCAAGCAGAAGCTCGCGTTCGCCGGCGCGGGGCACGGCGACATCGACGCGGCGCCGGAATTCTGGCCCGCGATCAGGCGCTTCGTTTCAGGCTGAGCGCGCCTCGGCCCAGCGCCGGATCCAGTGATCCAGGGACAGCTTGCCCGGGCCGTGCAGCAGGGTGACCAGCAGCAGCAGGCCCCAGTAGTAGTGCGACGCGAGCGCGGCCTCGTTCTTTCCCAGCACGTGCCAGTACGAGATCACCGCCACGATGTTGACGAAGCTTAGCGACAGCGCCGAGAAGCGCGCCGCCAGCCCCAGCAGCAGCAGCGGCGGGAAGGCGAGCTCGCCGAAGGTGCCCAGGGCGGCGGCCACTTCGGGCGGCAGCAGCGGAACGTGATACTCCTCCTGGAACAGGAACACGGTCTTGTCCCAGCTGTCGGTCTTGGTCAGACCAGAGCGAAAGAAGGCACTTGCCACGTCCCAGCGGATCCACAAGTCGAGCAGCGGCGTCGCCATCGCGAGCCAGGCAAGGATGCGCTTCCACCAGTTCATTTCTTCTCCTCGATATTGACGATGACGCCGGCCCCGACCCAGGCCGCGAGCGCGGCGCGCAGGTCGAAACCCGGCTCGGCCACGAG
>JBAUTD010000522.1:0-1624 GCA_049582045.1 Burkholderiales bacterium | reverse complement strand
CAATTGACCGTGCAGCGCGCCTCGATCGCGCTCGAACCCAAGCCCGGCGCGGCAATGCGCATCCCGGAGCGCCCCGGCGTGCTGCTGTACGGCTCGACGCCTACCCTCGACCTCGACCGCTGGCTGGCGCTGGGGGGAAAAGACGGCTCGGGGGCCGGGCCGGTCAGCGCCGAGCTCAAGGTCGGCACCCTCGACGCCTTCGGCAAACGCGTGACCGGGGTCACGCTCAAGGCCGGCGCCGACGCGGAAGGCTGGTCGGCGAACGTTCAGGCCGATCAGCTCGCGGGCGACATCGCCTATCGCAGCGCGGAGGGCGGCAAGCTGATCGCGCGCCTCGGGCGCTTCACGATCCCGCCCGACGCGCCCGGGCACGAGACGGGGCCGGGCGCGGGCGAGAAGCGGGTCAGCGACCTGCCCGCGCTCGATCTGATCGCCGATCGCTTCACTTTCCGCGGCAAGCAGCTCGGCCGGGTCGAGGTCGCCGCGCGGCACGCAGGCGAAGATTGGCGCATCGACCGGCTCGCGATGGTGAATCCCGACGCGGCGATGAACGGCAGCGGCACCTGGCACGGCGGTCCGGGGGCCTCGACCGAGCTCAAGTTCGAGCTCAAGGCGAACGACGCCGGCAAGTTCCTCGATCGCATCGGCTACAAGGAGCTGATCAAGGGCGGCACCGCGACGCTGGGCGGCTCGATCAGCTGGCGCGGGGAACCGCTCGCGATCAACTACCCGACGCTCTCGGGCGAGCTGAAGATGGACGCGAAGAACGGCCAGTTCCTGGAAATCGAGCCGGGCATCGGCAAGCTGATTTCGCTCATGAGCCTGCAGATGCTGCCACGGCGCATCACGCTCGACTTCCGCGACGTGTTCTCCAAGGGTTTCCAGTTCGACAGCATCACCAGCTCGCTGCAGGTCAGGCAGGGGGTGATGAGCACCAATGACTTCAAGATGCACGGCTCGGCGGCGGACGTGTCGATGAGCGGCGAGACCGACCTGGCGCGCGAGACGCAGGACCTCACGGTGCGCGTGGTGCCGGGGCTGGGCGACAGCGCGTCGACCGTCATCGGGCTGGTCAACCCGCTGGCCGGCGTCGCTTCGGCGATTGCGCAGCGCATATTGAAGAACCCGCTGGGACAGATTTTCTCCTACGACTACAAGATCACGGGAACTTGGACCGATCCGAAGGTCGAAAAGCTTAGGCCGCCCGCGCCGACGGATTCGACGTTCGGCGGCTACTGACTGTTATGATCCTTCGCCAGGAGACCCCGCCACTCATGCAGACCGCACCGCAGGACCTGCTGCTCGGAACCGCCGAGCGCCGCCTGCTCGAGCCTTACGCGCTCGAGGCCGGCAAGCTCGAGCGCGTGTTCGGCGCGCTCGGCGCGCACCGCATCGACTACGCCGACCTGTACTTCCAGTACGCGCGCTCCGAGAGCTGGAGCCTGGAGGAGGGGATCGTCAAGTCGGGCAGCTTCAACATCGAGCAGGGCGTCGGCGTGCGCGCGATCGCGGGCGAGAAGACCGCTTTCGCCTACTCCGACGAGATCAGTTTCGACGCACTCGAGGACGCCGCGCGCGCGACCCGGGCGATCGCGGCGGCGGGCCAGAACCGGCGTACCAGGAT
>JBAUTD010000521.1:0-1718 GCA_049582045.1 Burkholderiales bacterium | reverse complement strand
CATCGGCCCCGACCTGGTGGCGGCGCTGATCGAGGCGCCGCAACTGACCGAGTCCGACTTCCGCGCCCAGCGCGAGCGCCTGGCGGCGCTCAAGGCGAAGGTGGCCGGGATGCAGGACGAACCGGACGCGCGCAACCTCGCCGCGCTGGCTGACTTCTTCGTGCGCCGCTCGGTCTGGCTCGTCGGCGGCGACGGCTGGGCCTACGACATCGGCTACGGCGGCCTGGACCACGTGCTCGCCTCGGGGCGCAACGTGAACATCCTGGTGCTCGACACCGAGGTCTACTCCAACACCGGCGGCCAGGCCTCGAAGTCGACTCCGCTCGGCGCCTCGGCCAAGTTCGCCGCCGCCGGCAAGACTTCGGGCCGCAAGGACCTCGGCATGATGGCGGTCGCCTACGGCAACGTGTTCGTGGCCCAGATCGCGATGGGCGCCAACAGCGAGCAGGCGCTGCTCGCGCTGCGCGAGGCGGAGGCCTACGAAGGCCCCTCGCTCATCCTCGCCTACTCGCAATGCATCGCGCACGGCACCGACATGCGCTACGGCATGAAGCAGGCCGCGCGCGCGGTGGCCGCGGCGCACTGGCCGCTGTACCGCTACGACCCGACCATGCGCCGGCACGGGGTCAACCCGTTCCGCCTCGACTCGCCGCGCCCGCGCCTGCCGCTGGAGGACTACCGCTACCGCGAAGTGCGCTTCAAGGTGGTCGAGCAGACCCGCCCGGCCGAGGCGCGCCGCATGCTCGAGCAGGCGCGCGCGGCGGTCATGGAGCGCTACCGCTTCTACGAGGACCTCGCGGCGCGCGACGGCAGCCGCTTCGAACAGTCGGAACCCGGACGCTAACCCTCATGGACCTGACCAGCCGCTACCTCGGATTGATCCTCAAGCACCCTGTGGTCGCCTCCGCCTCGCCGCTCACCGCGACGCTCGACGGCATGAGGCGGCTCGAGGACGCGGGCGCCGCCGCGGTCGTGATGAGCTCGGTGTACGAGGAGCAGATCCGGGCCGAGGACACCGCCTACGCGCTGTACACCGAGCACGGTTCGCACGCGCACCCGGAGGCCGCGAGCTACTTCCCGGAGCTGCCCGACTACGAGCACGGGCTCTCGGGCAGGCTGGAGACGCTGCGGCGCGCCTCCGAGGCGCTCGAAATCCCGGTCATCGCGAGCCTGAACGGCGCCTCGGCCGAGGGTTGGCTCGACTATGCCGCGCGCCTGGAGCAGGCCGGCGCCGCGGCGCTCGAGCTGAACGTCTGGTTCGTTCCCACCGACCCGGCGCAAAGCGGGGCCGAGGTCGAGCGTCGCTACCTCGACATAGTGCGCGCGGTGAGGAAAACCGTGCGCATCCCGCTCGCGGTGAAGCTCTCGCCCTTCTTCAGCGCCACCGCGCACATGGCGCGCGAACTCGCCGCCGCCGGCGCGGACGGGCTGGTGCTGTTCAACCGCTTCTACGAGCCGGACGTGGACCTCGAGACGCTCGCGCCGCGGCGCGAGCTCGAACTCAGCTCGCGCTACGAAATCCGGCTGCCGATGATGTGGATCGCGCTGCTGCGCGGCCGGGTGGGAGCCTCGCTCGCCGCCACGCGCGGGGTCGAGGGGCCCGACGAAGTTGTCAAGTACCTGCTTGCGGGCGCCGATGCGGTGATGACGACGTCGGCGCTGCTGCGCCGCGGCCCGCAGCACCTGCGCACCCTGGTCGAGGGACTCGAGAACTGGCT
>JBAUTD010000520.1:0-7308 GCA_049582045.1 Burkholderiales bacterium | reverse complement strand
GCACCTTGGCGGCGAACGCGCCCCACCCCGGCTGCGGCCGGTAGATGCCGTGCGCGCGCAGATAGCGGTACAGCAGCCCCGCGTTCAGGCAGGCGCCGAGGCCGATCGCGAGGGCGAGCCCCGCGTGCTTGAGCGGGCCGATGAAGGCGAGGTTCATGGCCTGCGTCGCTACCAGCGTCGTCACGCCGATCTTCACCGGCGTGACGACGTTCTGCCGCGCGTAGAAACCGGGCGCGAGGATCTTCACCAGGATCATGCCCACCAGACCGGCGCTGTAGGCCACCAGCGCTTGCCGGGTCATCCAGGCGTCCTCGGCCGTGAACCGGCCGTAGTGGAACAGGGTCGCGATCAGGGGCAGCGCGATGACCCCGAGCGCGACCGCGGCCGGCACTGCGAGCAACAGCGTCACCCGCAGGCCCCAGTCGAGCAGCTTGGCATACTCGTCGCTATTGGCCGCCGCATGGTATTTCGACAGGCTCGGCAGCAGGATAGTGCCGAGCGCCACGCCCAGCATGCCGGCCGGGAACTCCATCAGCCGGTCGGCGTAATACAGCCAGGAGACGCTACCGGCGGCGAGAAAGGAGGCGAAGATGGTGTTGATCAGCAGCGAAATCTGGCTGATCGAAACTCCGAACACCGCAGGCCCCATCAACTTGAGGATCCTGCCGACCCCGGGGTGGCTGGGATTGAAGCGCCAGCGCGGGCGCATGCCGAGCCGGCTGAGGGCCGGCAGCTGCAGCGCGAGCTGCAGCACGCCACCGCCGAACACCGCCCAGGCAAGTACCAGCGCGGGCGGGTGAAAGCGATCGGCGAAGAACGCGGCCGCGACGATGAAGCTGACGTTCAGCAGCACCGGCGTGAACGCGGGAATCGCGAACCGGTTCCAGGTGTTCAGAATGCCGGCCGCGAGCGCCACCAGCGATATGAACAGAATGTAAGGAAAGGTGACGCGCAGCATCGCGACCGTAAGTGCGAACTTGCCCGGATCGGCCGCAAATCCCGGCGCCGTGACGTATACGATCAGCGGCGCCGCCATGACACCGAGCACGGCGGCGACCACCAGCGCGATGAACAGCACGCTCGCGACGCAGTCCACCAGGGCGCGGGTCTCCTCGGGCGTCTGCCGGTTGCGGTATTCCCCCAGGATCGGCACGAAAGCTTGCGAAAAGGCCCCTTCGGCGAAAAGGCGGCGCAGCAGGTTGGGGATGCGAAAGGCGACGAAGAACGCATCGGTGGCAAGGCCGGCGCCGAACACCCGCGCGATGAAGAAATCGCGCACCAGCCCGAACACCCGCGACAGCAGCGTCATGCTGCTGATGGTCGCCAGCGCGCGCAGCAGGTTCATTGCCGCAGGCGCCTGACCGGGGCGCAATTTTCCTTGCGCGACGAGGAGTTAGCCGCTACAATGCGCCCCTTTTTCAGGCCAGCCCCACCCTCATGGCAAACATCGCTTCTGCGCGCAAGCGCGCCCGCCAGGCGGAAAAGCGCCGCACCCACAATATGAGCCTTCGCACCACGGTGCGCAGCGCGATCAAGAACGTCAAGAAGGCGATCGCCTCGGGCGACAAATCCGCCTCCGAGCGCGCACTGCAGCAGTCGCAGGGCATCATCGATCGCATCGCGGCCAAGGGCGTCCTGCACCGCAACGCCGCCAATCGAAGCAAGAGTCGCCTCGCGCGCGCGATCAAAGCGCTGTCGTAGGCCAAGGCCGAGCGCGTCGCCAGCGCAAGGGTTTGCGGAAAAAGCGAACTCGGCGACCGCTGCTCGGGACATGATCTGATGGCTCGGAAGGCGCGCAGCCGGCGCGGCGCGAGGTTGCCGCGATTATAGCAACGGCCATGGCGAAACCCGTCAGCCGAATCCTCGTCATCAACGACGAAAGCCTGGTCCTGCGCGAGTTCGTGAAGGGGCTCACCGCCGCGGCGCGCTCGCTCGACAACCCTCTGGGCATCAGCTTCGCCGGCGTCACCACGGCGAAGGAGGCGCTTGCCGCGATCGAGAGCGACGGCGACCTCCAGGCGGTGCTGGTGGACGACACGCTGTACTCGCTGCCGGGCGGCGGCAAGAGGAACGGCGGCGCGCGCAAGAAGCTGCAGATGTCGGCGCTCGAGCTGGTGAGGCGCATCACCCGGTTCCGCCCCGAGCTCTCGGTCTACATCCTGATCGCGCAGGAAAAAGAGGACGACGTTGTAGACGCGCTGTTCACCGAATCGGTGGACGGCTACTTCTATCGCGAGGAGCGGGACTACCGCGGCATCTACCGCATCCTGAACGCGCAGATCCAGGAGCGCGCCAGGACGCCGTTCACCGACCAGTTGAAAAACTACGTCTGGATGGCCAAGGACCAGTGGCACACGCCCGGCCATTCCTCGGGCGAGTCGCTGCGCGCGAGCCCCTGGGTGAACGACTTCTACGAATTCATGGGCGAGCACGTATTCGACGCGGATCTCTCGGTATCCGTGCCCATGCTCGATTCGCTGATGGACCCCAAAGGGGTGATCCTGGAGGCGCAGCAGATGGCCGCCAAGGCCTTCGGCGCGCGGCGCACCTTCTTCGCCACCAACGGCACCTCGACCGCGAACAAGGTGATCTTCCAGACCCTGCTCGCGCCTGGCGAGAAGCTGCTGCTCGATCGCAATTGCCACAAGAGCGTGCACTACGGCGTGGTGCTGTCGGGCGCGTTGCCGGTGTACCTGGACTCGGCGCTCAACCGCAAGTACGGGCTTTACGGCCCGGTGCCGAAGAAGACCATCTTCGAGGCGATCGAAAAGCATCCCGACGCGGAGGCGCTGATCCTGACCTCGTGCACCTACGACGGCCTGCGCTACGACCTGGCGCCCATCATCGAGGCCGCGCATGAAAAGGGCATCAAGGTCATCATCGACGAAGCCTGGTACGCCTTCGCCCGCTTTCACCCCGAATTCCGGCCGACCGCGCTCGAGGCCGGCGCGGATTACGTCACGCAGTCGACGCACAAGGTGCTGTCGGCCTTCTCGCAGGCCTCGATGATCCACGTGAACGACCCCGATTTCAGGGAGCACCTGTTCCGTGAGAACTTCAACATGCACACCTCGACCAGCCCGCAGTACACGATGATCGCGAGCCTCGACGTGGCGCGCAAGCAGGCGGACATGGAAGGCTACAAGCTGCTGTCGAGGACGCTCGCGCTGGCAAAGGAGCTGCGCGAGCAGATCAACTCGACGCGCGTGTTCCGCGTGCTGGAGCTGGCGGACCTCCTGCCCGAGGAGGTACGCAACGACGGCATCCGCCTCGATCCGACCAAGGTCACGATCGACATCTCGGGCTGCGGCTACACCGTCGACGATCTGCAAAAAGAGCTGTTCGAGCGCTTCAACATCCAGGTCGAGAAATCGACTTTCAACACGCTCACGCTCCTGCTCACGATCGGCACGACCCGCTCGAAGGTCTCGCGCCTGTACGACGCGCTGATGCGCATCGCGCGCGAGCGCCGCGCGCCGCGCCGGCTGGTGCAAACGCCGGAGATTCCGGGGTTCACCCGGCTGCGTTACCTGCCGCGCGATGCTTACTACTGCGGCGGCGAGCTGGTGCCGGTATTCGACGAGCGCGAACGCATCAACAAGTCCCTCGCGGGGCGCGTGTGCGCGGACCAGATCGTCCCCTACCCGCCCGGCATTCCGGTGCTGGTGCCGGGGCAGCTGATCACCGCCAACGTGGTCGAATACCTGGGCGATCTCCTGCACTCGCACAAACGCATGGAGCTTCACGGCATGGTTTACGCCGGGTACCTGCCCTGCGTCCGGGTGCTCACCGTCGGGGAGGAAGAAGCGCTGCGCAGCATAGGGTGACCTGCCTCCGGGCGCTGTGCTAGCATTCAGAAAAACGGCGGCCGGGGCCGCCGTTTTGCATTTGGGAGGTCGCGCCATGTCCCACGTCATGAATACCTACGCCCGCCAGCCGGTCGCCTTCCTGCGCGGCGAGGGCGTGTGGCTCTGGGATGAAGCCGGGAAGAAGTATCTTGATGCGCTCGCCGGCATCGCGGTCAGCACGCTCGGCTACGCGCACCCCAAGCTGACCCGCGCGCTCGCGGAGCAGGCCGCTCGCGTGCTGCACACCTCCAACCTGTTCCGCATCCCGCTGCAGGAGGCGGCTGCCGACCGGATCGCCGAGATCACCGGCCTGGAGGAAGTGTTCTTCTGCAATTCGGGCTGCGAGGCGAACGAGGCCGCGATCAAGATCGCGCGCAAGTACGGCCACGAGCGCGGCATCCAGGAGCCGGCGATCGTGGTGATGGAGAATTCGTTCCACGGCCGCACGCTTGCCACGCTCTCGGCCACCGGCAGCCGCAAGGTACAGGCGGGATTCGAGCCGCTGGTGTCGGGGTTCGTGCGCGTGCCATACGGCGACCTCTCGGCGGTGCAGAAGATCGCCGAGATCAATCGCAACGTGGCGGCGGTGCTGGTCGAGCCGATCCAGGGCGAGGGCGGGATCAACGTCGCAGGGATGGACTATCTGCACGGCCTGCGCGAGATCTGCGACCGCAATGAATGGCTGCTGATGCTGGACGAAGTGCAATGCGGCCTCGGCCGCAGCGGCAAGTGGTTCGTCTACCAGCACGCTGGGATCGTCCCCGACGTGGTGCCGCTCGCCAAGGGCCTCGGCTCGGGCGTGCCGGTCGGCGCCTGCGTGGTCGGAGGGCGCGCCATCGGCGTGTTCAAGCCCGGCAACCACGGCTCGACCTTCGGCGGCAATCCGCTCGCCTGCACCGCGGTGGTCACGACCATCGACGCGATCCGCGAGGAAGGCCTGCTCGACAACGCGGTCCGGGTCGGCAAGGCGATCCACGACGGGCTGAGCGCGGAGCTGGGCGGCCTCGCGGGGGTCGTTGAAATCCGCGGCATGGGATTGATGCTCGGCGTGCAGCTCGACCGTCCCTGCGGGGAGCTGGTGAAGTCGGCGCTCGATGCCGGCCTCATCGTCAACGTGACCGCCGACAGCGTGGTGCGCATGCTGCCTCCGTTGGTCATGAGCGAAGCCGAGGGCGCGATAGTGGTCGAGCGGCTCGCGCCGCTCGTGAAGGCGCTGCTCGCACGCGAGCCGTCGCTGCCTCAGGCGGCCGCGGCACGCTGAACACGGCGCCCTGATGGACCTGAGGCACTATCTGCAGTTCAAGGACTTCTCGCTCGGCGAGTACGAGCACCTGTTCGCGCGCACGCGCTGGATCAAGCAGCGCTTCAAGCGCTACGAGCGCTACTGGCCGCTCGAAGACCGCACGCTCGCGATGATCTTCGAGAAGCAATCGACCCGCACGCGGCTGTCGTTCGAAGCCGGAATGCACCAGCTGGGCGGCGCGGCGATCTTTCTGTCGACGCGCGACTCGCAGCTGGGCCGCGGCGAACCGGTCGAAGACGCCGCCCAGGTCATCTCGCGGATGTGCGACGTGGTCATGATCCGCACCTTCGAGCAGGACACCCTGGAGCGCTTCGCGGCCCACTCGCGCGTACCGGTGATCAACGGCCTGACCAACGAATACCATCCTTGCCAGATCCTGGCCGACATCTACACTTTTACCGAGCAGCGCGGCTCGATCCGCGGCAGGACGGTAGCCTGGATCGGCGACTCGAACAACGTCTGCAACACATGGCTGCAGGCCGCGGAGGTGTTCGACTTCAACGTGCACGTCTCTACTCCCCCGGGCTACGAAGTCGAGCCCGAGCGCGCCGGACTTTACGGTACCGACCACTACGAGGAATTCCGCGACCCGATGCAGGCGGCAAAGGGCGCCGATCTGGTGACGACCGACGTCTGGACCAGCATGGGAATGGAATCCGAGGACGCCGAGCGCAAGCGCGACTTCCAGGACTGGCAGGTGGACGCGGAGATGATGCGGGTGGCGAAGAACGACGCGCTGTTCATGCACTGCCTGCCGGCGCACCGCGGCGAGGAGGTCGCCGCGGAAGTGATCGACGGGCCGCACAGCGCGGTCTGGGACGAGGCCGAGAACCGGCTTCATGCGCAGAAGGCGCTGCTGGAATTCCTGTTACTGGGCAAAGTGGAACTGTGATGGCAAAGAAGAAGCAGAGCGTGAAGAAGGTTGTGCTCGCCTATTCGGGCGGGCTCGACACGTCGGTCATTCTGAAGTGGCTGCAGGACACCTACGGCTGCGAGGTGATCACCTTCACCGCCGACATCGGCCAGGGCGAGGAGCTCGCGCCGGCGCGCAGGAAGGCGAAGATGTTCGGCGTCAAGCAGATCTTCGTCGAGGATCTGCGCGAGGAATTCGTGCGCGATTTCGTATTTCCCATGTTCCGCGCCAACGCGGTCTACGAAGGCGAGTACCTGCTCGGCACCTCGATCGCCCGCCCCCTGATCGCCAAGCGCATGGTCGAGATCGCGCGCAAGACCGGCGCCGACGCCATCTCGCACGGCGCGACCGGCAAGGGCAACGACCAGGTGCGCTTCGAGCTCGGCGCCTACGCGCTGATGCCGAACGTCAAGGTCATCGCGCCCTGGCGCGAATGGGACCTGCTTTCGCGCGAGAAGCTGCTTGCCTACGCCGACAAACACGGCATTCCGGTCGACTTCAAGAAGCGAAAGGGCGGCGCACCCTACTCGATGGACGCCAACCTGCTGCACATCTCCTACGAAGGCGGCGTGCTCGAGGACCCTGCATTCGAGCCGGAGGAGTCGATGTGGCGCATCACGGTGCCGCCCGAGAAGGCCCCGAACCGCCCGCAGCACATCGAGCTCGAATACCGCCGCGGCGACATCGTTGCGGTGAACGGCAGGAAGTTGACGCCGGCCAAGGTGCTGGCGACGCTGAACGCGATCGGCGGGCGGCACGGCATCGGGCGGCTCGACATGGTCGAGAACCGCTATGTCGGCATGAAGAGCCGCGGCTGCTACGAGACGCCGGGGGGAACGATCATGCTCAAGGCGCACCGCGCCATCGAATCGATCACGCTCGACCGCGAGGTGCTGGCGCTCAAGGACGACCTGATGCCGCGCTACGCCCGCCTGATCTACAACGGCTACTGGTTCAGCCCGGAGCGCAAGCTGCTGCAGGGGCTGATCGACGCTTCCCAGGCCACCGCCAACGGCAGCGTGCGGCTCAAGCTGTACAAGGGCACCGTGGTGGTCACGGGCCGCAGCTCGAAATCGGACTCGCTGTTCGATCCCTCGATCGCCACTTTCGAGGACGACCGCGGGGCCTACGACCAGGCCGACGCGGCCGGCTTCATCCGCCTCAACGCGCTGCGCCTGCGCATCGCAGCCAACCTGCGCAGGCATCGCCGCTAACGATGCGCGCCTGGCTCGCCGCCCTGCTTC
>JBAUTD010000519.1:0-2861 GCA_049582045.1 Burkholderiales bacterium | reverse complement strand
CTGTTCCAGCGCACGGGCGGCAAGGAAACGCTCGCCGGATTGCGCCGCGAGATGATGCACACGCTCGAGCAGAACGCGGGGATCTATCGCAGCGGCGAGGGGCTCACGGAGGCCTGCGCCAAACTCGCCGAGCTGCGCCGCCGCTACGGCGCGATCGAGCTGCACGACAAGACCAACGTCTACAACACCGACTTGCTGCAGGCGCTCGAGCTCGGCTCGATGCTCGATTGCGCCGAGGCGGTCGCGGTGAGCGCGCTCGAGCGCAAGGAGTCGCGCGGCGCGCACCAGCGGCTGGACTTCGTCGAGCGCGACGACCAGCGCTACCTCAAGCATTCGCTTGCGCACTATCAGCGCGAGGCGGCGCCGCGAGTGGACTACCTCGACGTGGTGATCACCCGCTCGCAGCCCGGCGTGCGCGACTATTCCGGAGGCCACGAATGAGCGAGCGCGTGGTCGAGCTCGAGGTCCTGCGCTACAACCCGGAGACGGATCAGGCGCCGCATTTCCAGCGCTACTCGGTGCCGTGCCGCGAGGAATGGGTGGTGCTCGACGCGCTGAACCACATCAAGGAGAACATCGACCCGACGCTCAGCTACCGCTGGTCCTGCCACATGGCCGTGTGCGGCAGCTGCGGCATGATGATCAACCGCGAGCCCAAGCTCGCCTGCAAGTCTTTCCTGCGCGACTACCAGGGCGTGATCCGGGTCGAGCCGCTGGCGCATTTCCCGGTCGAGCGCGACCTGGTGACCGTGATCGACGACTTCGTCGCGAAGTTGAAGCGGGTCAAGCCCTACCTGATCCCGAAGGAGCAAAAAGCGCTGGAGGACGGCGAATACAGGCAGACGCCGGCCGAGCTGAAGCGCTACAAGCAGTTCACGCTCTGCATCAACTGCATGCTGTGCTACGCGGCCTGCCCGGAGTACGGCCTGATCCCGAAGTTCATCGGTCCCGCGGCGATCTCGCTCGCGCACCGCTACAACCAGGATTCGAGGGACGGCGGGCGCGCCGAGCGCCAGCAGGAGATCGCCGCCACCGAGGGCGTGTGGGAGTGCGCTTTCGTCGGCGCCTGCTCCGAGGTCTGTCCCGAGCACGTCGACCCCGCCGCGGCGCTGCAGCAGGTGAAGATCAGGAGCACGGTCGACTGGTACCTCGAACACACGATGCCATGGCTGGACAAATCATGAGCCGCAAGCCCTACGTGCGCGCCGTGGGCCGGGAGTGGCTGACGCGCCATCCGCGCTACCTGCGCTACATGCTGCGGGAACTGTCCTGCCTGTTCATCGGCGGCTGGACCCTGATGCTGGTGTGGGGGCTGGCGCGGCTCGCGCAGGGCCCCGAGGCCTGGGAGGCGTTTCTGCAGGCGCTGCGCAGCCCGGCGAGCATCGCGCTGCAGCTGCTCGCGCTGGCGTTCACCGTCTATCACGCCGTGACCTGGTTCCGCCTCACGCCCAAGGCGCTGCCGCTGCAACTGGGCGAGGAGTTCGTCGCCGACCGGGTCATCTCGGGGGCGCACTTCGCCGTCTGGGCCGCGCTGTCGCTGGCGGTCCTCCTGCTCGCGGGGGCCTTCTAGCATGGCCAGGTCGAACAAGCCGATCGTCTGGGGCCCGTTCGCCGCCGGGGGCACCCTGACCGCGTTCCTGACCCCGGCGCTGATCGTGCTCACCCTGCTCGCCGCGTTCGGCCACGTGCCCGACCTGCTGGCCTACGACAGCATGCACGCCTTCGCCTCGCACTGGCTGGTCAAGCTGGCGATCGTGGCGGTGGTGTTCCTGTCGCTCTGGAGCGCCGCGCACCGCCTGCGGATCACCTGCTACGACCTCGGCCTGCGCGCCGACACGCTGGTGGCCACGATCGTGTATGCGATCGCCGTGGTCGCAACCGTGGCCGCGGCGGCCTACTTGCTGCTAATCTAACGCCCACTGCCTTGAGCGAAGACAGAAGGGGGGAACAAAGCCCATGACACCACCGCCGCCACTTGCGCTGCGCGAGGAGCTGCGCGAGCAGCGCTTCAGAAACGTCTGGACCAACGACCTGAACGAAGTGTTCGCCGACGTCGCGCCCTACTACGACCGGGCGAACTACATCGCGAGCCTGGGCCTGTGGGGCTGGTTCCTGCGCAGCTTCATGTCGACCGTGGACGTCAAGCCCGGCGAGCGGGTGCTCGACGTCTGCGCCGGAACGAACGCGATCGGCATCGCCCTGCTCGAGCGCGAGCCGACTCTGCAAGTGGACGCGATGGATCGCAGCGCCGAAATGCAGGCGGTCGGGCAGCAGCGCGCCGGCGCGCGCGGGTTCACGATCAGCAGCACCATCGGCGACGTGCACGAGCTGCCGTTCCCGGACAATCACTTCGACGTCGTGACGCTGCAGTTCGCGTCGCGCCATCTGCGGGTGCGGCGCGTGTTCCAGGAAATCCTGCGCGTGCTCAAGCCGGGCGGGCATTTCCACCACTGCGACATGCTGCGCCCGCGCAGCCGCTTCGTCGAGAAGAGCTACTACGCCTACCTGCGCATGTGCCTGGCGTTCACCGGCGTGCTGTTCAAGAGCGGCCCCGCGGCGCTCAACTGCAAGAAATACTTCATTCACGCGCTGGAGATGTTCTATTCGGCCGAGGAGCTCTCGGTCGTATTGCGCGAGCTGGGCTACGTCGACGTCACCGCCAAGACGGTGATGTACGGCATGCTCGGGTTCCATCGCGCGGTGAAGCCGCTGCCGGGCTGAGCCGCCGGCCGCGCGCCGATGGATCGGGTGCGCGTGCTCGCCGGGCTGGACCGCAGGATCCTGGAGGCCTACAGCCGCCGCACGACGCAGGCCCTGCGCGCGGCGCTGCCTCTGCGGCTCGCGCTGCCGCATCTCGAGCC
>JBAUTD010000518.1:0-8448 GCA_049582045.1 Burkholderiales bacterium | reverse complement strand
GCACGTGACGCTTGCGGCCGAGGTGCTGGGCGAGGCGCGCGCGGCGTCCGACCTCGGAGAGGATTTCGGCGCCGGCCTGTGCGAGCGCGAGCTGTCCTACCTGCAGCAGCGCGAATGGGCCCGCTCGGCCGAAGACGTCCTGTGGCGGCGGACCAAGTGCGGGCTGGCGATGAGCGCGGCGCAGCGCGCGCGGGTTGCCGAGCGCATCGGCCGATGAAGCCGCTCGCCGAGCTGGCCGACCCGGTGCGCATTCGCGGGGTGCTGTTCGACATCGACGACACTCTCACCACCGACGGGCGGCTCACGGCCGAGGCCTACGGCGCCATGGAGCGCCTGAAAGACGCGGGCAAGCTGGTGCTGCCCATTACCGGACGGCCGGCCGGATGGTGCGATCACATCGCCCGCATGTGGCCGGTCGACGCGGTGGTGGGCGAGAACGGCGCGTTCTACTTCTGGCACGACGCGACCGCAAGACGGCTGCGCAAGCGCTACATCGACACCGACGACCAACGCGCCCGCCACCGCGCACGCTTCGACGCGATCGCGCACCGCATCCTGGCGCAGGTCCCGGGCTGCGCCCTGGCGTCGGATCAGGCCTACCGCGAGAACGACCTGGCGATCGACTATTGCGAAGACGTCGCGCCGCTTCCACTGGAGGCGGCGGAGCGCATCGCCCGGCTGATGCGGGATGAGGGGCTGAACGCCAAGATCAGTTCGATCCACGTCAACGGCTGGTTCGGCCGCTACGACAAGCTCGCGACCACGCGCCTGCTGCTCGAGGAGCGCTTCGGGCTGCAACTGGACGCCGCGAACGCCGAGCTCGCGTTTCTCGGCGACTCGCCGAACGACGCGCCGATGTTCGCTTTCTTCCAGAACTCGGTGGGCGTGGCGAACGTCGCGCGCTTCGCCGGCCGGCTCGCTGCGCCGCCGAACTACGTGACGCGTGCGGCGGCCGGCGCCGGCTTCGCCGAGTTCGTCTGCCATCTTCTCGGAGAAGCCTGATGGAGTGGCTGGCGGTCTACCTCGCCATCGGAACCGCGGTCGGCTTCCTTGCCGGCCTGCTCGGCGTAGGCGGCGGCATGATCACGGTGCCGGTGCTGGTGTTCGTCTTCACCGCGAAAAGCTTTCCTCCCGAGCACCTGATGCACTTGTCGCTCGCGACGGCGATGGCGACGATACCTTTTACCTCGGCATCGAGCGTGCGCGCGCACCATGTGCGCGACGGAGTCGACTGGAGCGTGGTGGTCGGGATGCTGCCCGGGCTGGCGATGGGTGCGCTGCTCGGCGCGCTGGTAGCGGGCGCGGTGCCGTCGCGGCCGCTGGCGATCTTCTTCGCCGTGTTCATTTCCTACGCGGCGCTCAACATGTTCCGCAACGTGCGACCGAAACCGACGCGCCAGCTGCCCGGCCGCTTCGGCCTGGGCGTCGTGGGCGCGGTGGTCAGCTTTCTGGCGAGCTTTGTGGCGGCGGGAGCGGCGTTCATGACGATTCCGTTCATGGCCTGGTGCAACGTGCCGATGAAGCGGGCGATTGGCACGGCGGCGGCGCTCGGCTTTCCGCTCGCCCTCGCATCCACCGCGGGTTACGTTTACGCAGGCTGGCACGCCGTCGGCCTGCCTGCGGGCACGCTCGGTTTCGTTTACCTGCCGGCGCTGGTTCCGGTGGTGCTGGCGAGCATGCTGACCGCGCCCCTCGGCGCGCGCTTCTCGCACAGGCTCCCCGTGCACAGGCTCAGGATGGCCTTTGGCGTGCTCTTGCTGGCGCTGGCGCTGCACATGCTGTCCGCTCTGTGGTAGTAAAGGGTTCTCCTGAATCGCACCAGAGGAAAGATGCATGGCGGGCCCCTTATCGCATATCCGCGTACTCGACCTTTCGCGCGTGCTCGCGGCGCCGTGGACCGGGCAGAACCTGGCCGATCTCGGCGCCGAGGTGGTCAAAGTCGAGCGGCCGCTCAAAGGCGACGATTCGCGCGCCTTCGGCCCGCCCTGGCTGAAGGACGCCGAGGGCAAGGACACGAGCGAGTCGGCCTACTTCGCCTGCGCCAACCGCGGCAAGAAGTCGATCACGGTCAATCTTGCCGCGCCCGAGGGCCAGCGCATCGTGCGCGAGCTGGCGGCGAAATGCGACGTGCTGCTGGAGAACTACAAGCCGGGAGACCTCGCGCGCTACGGCCTCGGTTATGAGGATCTGAAGAAGGTCAATCCGGGGCTGGTGTATTGCTCGGTCACCGGCTTCGGTCACACCGGCCCGTACCGGGAGCGGCCGGGCTACGACTTCATGATCCAGGGCATGGGCGGGCTGATGAGCGTCACCGGCGAGCGCGACGACCTGCCCGGCGGCGGGCCGCAGAAGGCGGGAATCCCGATCGCGGACATCATGACCGGAATGTACGCCACGGTCGCAGTATGCGCGGCACTCGCGCACCGGGCCGAAAGCGGTAAAGGACAGCACCTCGATCTGGCGCTGCTCGATTCGCTGGTGGCGGTGCTGGCGAACCAGGGCGCGAATTACCTTGCGACCGGCGTCTCGCCGCAGCGGCTCGGTAACGCGCACCCGAATATCGTGCCCTATCAGACCTTCAAGACCGCCGACGGGGACGTGATCCTCGCCTGCGGCAACGACAACCTGTTCCGCAAGTTCTGCGACGTGGGGCAGTGCCAGCATCTCGCAACCGACGCGCGCTTTGCGACCAACCGCAAGCGGGTCGAGAACCGCGTCGAGCTGACTGCCATCCTTGACGGCATCTTTCGCAGCCGCACCACGCGCGACTGGACCGAAGCGCTCGAGGCCGCCGGCGTGCCGAACGGCCCGATCAATACCCTGGAGCAGGTGTTCCGCGAGCCTCAGGCCGTCGCGCGCGGTCTGAAGATCGAGATTGCGCACCCGCTCGCGGGAAAAGTCGCGCTGACGCGAAGCCCGATGCGTTTCTCGGAAACTCCGGTCGAGCACAACGTCCCGCCGCCCCTGCTCGGCCAGCACACCGACGAGATTCTGCGCGGACTGCTCGGCAGGAGCGAGGGCGAGATCGC
This sequence comes from Burkholderiales bacterium, assembly GCA_049582045.1. Classification (GTDB taxonomy): domain Bacteria; phylum Pseudomonadota; class Gammaproteobacteria; order Burkholderiales; family SG8-39; genus DAHVFK01. Next base: position 5,419 of record JBAUTD010000518.1, on the reverse strand, counting down.
GCAGCTGCGCGCCGACGGCGCGGTTTGACCGCCCCCTAGGCCGCGGCGCCGCTTGCGAGAAGCGCGTCGATTTCCGGCGCGCTGAAGCCGAACTCGCCCAGCACCTCGCGCGTGTGCTCGCCAAAGGTGGGCGCCGGGCGCGCCACGCGGCCGGGCGTGGCCGAGAATTTGATCGGCAGCCCGAGCGTCCGGGTGCGGCCCGCGCGTGGGTGCTCGAGCTCGAGCACCATTTCGCGCGCGAGCGTTTGCGGGTCCGAGGCCATGTCGCCGATCGAATTGATCGGCCCGCAGGGCACGCCCTCGGCTTCGAGCAGCGCGATCCATTCGCGCACGGACTTTTGGCCGAGCTTCGCGTTCATCAACGGCACCAGAGCCTCGAGGTTCTTCATCCTTTCGGCGTTGGTGTCGAAACGCTGATCGGCGAGCCACTCGGGGGCGCCGAGCACCCGTGCCAAGCGTTCCCAGTTCGCCTGGTTTGCCCCGCCGATGGTGAGCCAGCCGTCCTTGGCGCGGAACGCCTGATACGGCGCGGACAGGATGTGCGCCGAGCCGCTCGGGCCGGGCGAGCGCCCGGTGGCGAAGTAGATTGCCGACTGCCAGTAGGTCTGCTGGATGCCGGCCTCGAACAGCGACGTGTCGACCAGCTGACCTTGCCCGGTCTTGAGCCGGTGCACGTAGGCCGAGACGATGCCCAGCGCGCCCAGGATGCCGGCATTGATGTCGCAGATCGGGCTGCCGGCCTTGACCGGCTCGCCGTCCGGCTCGCCGGTGATCGCCATCAGGCCGGACATGCCCTGGGCGATCAGATCGAAGCCGCCCTTGTCCGCATAGGGGCCGCTGCGGCCGTAGCCCGAAATCGAGCAATAGACGAGCCCCGGGTGTACTTGCCTGAGGGCCTCATAACCAAGGCCGAGCTTCTCCATGGTGCCCTGGCGGTAGTTCTCGGTGACCACGTCGCACCGGGCGACCATGCGCTTGAGCGCTTCGCGCGCGGCGGGCCGCTTGAGGTCGAGCGCGATGCCGCGCTTGTTTCGGTTCATCGCCATGAACGCCGCGGATTCGCCGTTGACTTCCGGTCGATTCATTCGGCGCGTGTCGTCGCCGCCCGGGATGCGCTCGACCTTGATCACGTCGGCGCCCATGTCCGCGAGCAGCATGCCGCAGGTCGGTCCCGCCATGATTTGCGCGAGCTCGATCACCTTCATGCCGGCGAGCGGTCCCATGTCTGCGCTCCTCGAGCTCAGGCGGCGGCGCGCTGGCCGCTCGCGTGCCACTCGGCGAGATATGCCATCGCCGCGAGCACGCCTTCTTTCTTGACGCCGACGCCCGCGAGCTCGAGTCCCATTTCGACGCCGGCCAGCGTTGCCATAAGCGCCAAGTCATTGAAGTCGCCCAGGTGGCCGATGCGAAACACCTTGCCGGCCAGCTTGCCAAGGCCGGTGCCGAGCGACATGTCGAAGTGCTCGAGGATCACCTTGCGCACGCGGTCGGCATCCTGGCCGGCGGGCAGCAGCACCGCGGTGAGCGAGGCCGAGTACTCGGCCGGATCGAGCGCGAGCACCTCGAGCCCCCAGGCGCGCACGGCGCGCCGGGTCGCCTCGGCATGACGCCGGTGGCGCGCAAACACGTTCTCCAGCCCTTCCTCCTCGAGCATCGCGATCGCTTCGCGCAGCCCGTAGAGCAGGTTCGTCGCCGGGGTGTACGGGAAAAAGCCGCTCTTCCCGCTTGCCAGCATCTCGTCCCAGGCCCAGTAACTGCGCGGCAACGAGGCGCTCTTGGACGCGGCGAGCGCCTTGGGCGAGATGCAGTTGAACGACAGCCCGGGCGGCAGCATCAGTCCCTTCTGCGACCCCGCTACCGTCACGTCCACCCCCCACTCGTCGTGGCGGTAGTCGATCGACGCGAGCGACGAAATGGTGTCGACCATGAACAGCGCCGGGTGGCCCGAGGCGTCGATCGCTTTGCGCACTTCCGCGATGCGCGAGGTGACGCCGGTCGAGGTCTCGTTGTGCACCACGCACACGGCCTTGATCGCGTGCGTCGCGTCGGCGCGCAGCCGCTTCTCGATCGCGGCCGCATCCGCGCCGTGACGCCAGTCGCCCGGCAGGAATTCGACCTGCAGCCCGAGGCGCCCAGCGAGCCGCTGCCACAGCGCGGCGAACTGGCCGGTTTCGGCCATCAATACCGCGTCGCCCGGGGATAAGGTGTTCACGAGCGCCGCCTCCCACGCGCCGGTGCCCGAAGCCGGGTAGATCACCACTTCGCCCTGGTCGGTCCTGAAGACGCGCTTCATCCCGGCCAGAACCGATTTGCCGAGCCGGGCGAATTCCGGGCCGCGATGGTCCATGGTCGGCAAGTCGATCGCGCGCAATACGCGGTCCGGGACGTTGGTCGGCCCGGGGATCTGGAGAAAATGACGGCCGGCAATGCGAGGCATGAAACCTCCAGTTTGCATGCAAAAAATGGCATGCTGCGCAGCAAAGGCGAAAATTGCCACCACAGCGGGCTATATTTTGCATGCAATATTCCTTAGAATGCAAGCATGGGTTCGATCGCGTCAATTGAAATTCCCCCCACCCGAAGGCCGCTGCACGAGGAAACCGTCGATCGGCTACGCGACCTGATCGTGCGCGGCGAGCTTGCGCCCGGAACGAGGCTGAACGAGCGCGTGCTGACGGCGCGGCTGGGCGTTTCGCGCACCCCGCTGCGCGAAGCGATAAAGCTTCTGGCCACCGAAGGCCTGGTCGAGCTGATGCCGAATCGCGGCGCTGTCGTCGCGCCGATCGAGCCGGCCCGCATCGCCGAGACGCTGGCGGTGATGGGCGCGCTCGAGAGCCTGGCCGGGGAGCTGGCCTGCGCGCAGGCCAGCGGCCAGGACGTCGCTGAAATCCGGGCGCTGCACTACGAAATGCTGGCAATGCACGCGCGCGGCGACCTGGACGGCTATTTCCGCTACAACCAGGCGATCCACCTCAGGCTGGTGGAGGCCTCGGGCAACGCGGTGCTCGCGCAAACCTATCGCCAGCTGAACGCCAACGTGCGTCGAGTACGCTACATGGCCAACCTGTCGCCGGAGCGCTGGGACGCGGCAGTGGCGGAGCACGAAGCCATTCTCGCGGCGCTTGGCGCGCGCGACGCCGCGCGGCTCAAGCGCTTGCTGCGCGATCATCTGTCGGCCAAGCTCGCCACTGTGCTCGAGGCGATCGGCCGCAGGCAGGCGGCGTGAACGCGCTCGCCGCGCGGCTGCGCAAGGAGGTCGACGGCGAAGTCCTGTTCGACGCGGCCAGCCGCGGCCGCTATTCAACCGATGCGTCGATCTACCAGATCCAGCCGCTCGGCGTGGTCGTGCCGCGCAGCGAGGAAGCGGCGCGAACGGCACTCGCGATCGCGTTCGAGCAGGGCGTGCCGGTCCTGCCGCGCGGCGCGGGCACCTCGCAGTGCGGGCAGACGGTCGGCGCCGCGCTGGTGATCGATCACTCCAAGCATCTCAACGAGCTGCTGGCACTCGATCTCGAGGCTCGAACCGCGCTGGTGCAGCCGGGCCTGGTGCTCGATCAGCTGAACGCGCGTCTGCGCCCGCACGGGCTGTGGTACCCGGTGGACGTATCGACCAGCGCCCAGGCGACCCTCGGCGGAATGGCCGGCAACAACTCCTGCGGCTCGCGTTCGATCGCCTACGGGAACATGGTTCACAACGTGCTCTCGATCGACGCTTTGACCGCGACCGGCGAGCGGTGGCGGTTCGGGCCGATGGGCGCGGCGAGCGGCCCGGCGGGTTACCTCGACTTCGTCGCCCGGCTGCGCAGCCTCTACGAGCGCGAAAAGGACGAGATCGCGGCCCGATTTCCCGGCGTGCTGCGCAAAGTCGCGGGCTACAACCTCGACCACCTCGGTCCGCCGCACGCCAATGCGGCCCACCTGCTGGTGGGATCGGAGGGCACGCTCGCGTTCTTCGAGCGGATCGAGCTCAAGCTCTCACTCCTGCCCCCGGCGCGTGCGCTGGGCGTTTGCCACTTTCCGAAGTTCTACACCGCGATGGATTTCGCCCGGCACATCGTCGAGCTGGGACCGTCCGCGGTCGAGCTGGTTGATCACACTATGATCGACCTCGCACGCGAGATCGGCGCGTTCCGCGCTACCGTCGATGCCTTCATCCGCGGCGAGCCGGAGGCGATCCTGCTGGTCGAATTTGCGGGCGAAGACGCGCATGCGCAGCGCGAAAAGCTGCGCCGCCTGGTGCAACTCATGGCCGACCTCGGTCTGCCCGGAAGCGTGGTCGAGGTCTCCGACGCCAAGCTGCAAAAGGACATCTGGGAGGTGCGCAAGGCGGGTCTGAACATCATGATGTCAATGAAGGGCGACGGCAAGCCGGTGTCGTTCATCGAGGACTGCGCGGTGCCGCTGGAGCATCTTGCCGAATACACCGACCGGCTCACCCGGGTGTTCGCGAAGCACGGCACCCGCGGCACCTGGTACGCGCACGCCTCCGTCGGGACGCTGCACGTGCGGCCGGTGCTCGATATGCGCCGCGACGGAGCGGCCAAGATGCGCGCCATCGCCGAGGAGGCGAGCGCGCTGGTCAAGCAGTACAAGGGCGCGTATTCCGGCGAGCACGGCGACGGGCTGGTGCGCTCGGAGTGGATCGCACCGTTCTTCGGCCCGCGCCTCACCGCGTGCCTGGCCGAAATCAAGGGCTGGCTCGATCCGAAGGGATTGATGAATCCGGGCAAGATCGTCGCGCCGTCGAAAATGGACGACGCGCGCCTGTTCCGCCATCCGCCGGGCTACGCCACGCAGGCGCCCGCGACCGTTCTCGACTGGAAGGAGTGGGGCGGCTGGGACAAGGCGGTCGAAATGTGCAACAACAACGGCCACTGCCGAAAGTTCGACGCCGGCACCATGTGCCCGTCTTACCGCGCCACGCGCGACGAGGCGCACCTTACACGGGGACGCGCGAATACGCTGCGGCTCGCGCTGTCGGGCCAGCTGCCGTTCGACGCTGCGAAGGACGCGCTCGAGCTGTGCGTGTCGTGCAAGGGCTGCAAGCGCGAATGCCCGACCGGCGTGGACATGGCGCGCATGAAAATCGAGTACCTGGCGCACTACAACACGCGCTACGGCCTCAAGCTGCGCGACCGGCTGATCGCCTACCTGCCGCGCTATGCGCCGTGGCTCTCGCCCATCGCGCCGCTGGCGAATGTCGTCCAGGCAATCGGCAAGCGCTTCGCCGGTTTTGCCGCCGAGCGTTCGATGCCCGCCTGGCGGCGCGACGCGTTCAGCGTTCATGCTCCGGTGTCCGCGAGCGGGCCCGAGGTGGTGCTGCTGGTCGATACCTTCAACCGCTATTTCGAGCCCGATAACGCGCGCGCGGCGTTGCGGGTGCTCGAGGCGGCCGGCTACCGCGTGCACGAGGCGCGCC
>JBAUTD010000517.1:0-6940 GCA_049582045.1 Burkholderiales bacterium | reverse complement strand
GGACGACGCGGGCGCCAAGGCGCTGACCCGGATCCGCGACACGCACCGCGGCAGCCTCGCGAGCTGCAACGCGCTGCTGAAATCGAAAGACCTGTGACGCCGGGCCGCCGGCGGGGCTAGTCCATCCCTTCCCAGCTCTCGGCGCTCGCGCCGGCGAGCGCTCGCACCCGCTCCTCGTCCTTGGCGAGCTCGGCCGCCGCCCCGCCGTATACGATCTCGCCGTTGTCGAGCACGTAGGCGCGGTCCGCGATCTCGACCGCCGCGCGCACGTTCTGCTCGACCAGAAGGACCGACATGCCCTCCTTGCGCGTGGCGACCACGACCTTGAATACATCCTGCACGATGATCGGCGCCAGGCCCTGCGAAGGCTCGTCCAGCAGCAGCAGCTTCGGGTTGAGCAGCAGCGCGCGCGCGATCGCGAGCATCTCCTGCTCTCCGCCCGAGAGCTGGCGCCCCTTGTTGTTCCTGCGCTCCTCGAGCCGGGGAAAGAGCTGGTACACGCGCGCGACGGTCCAGGGCCCGGGGCGCTCCAGCGGCACCTTCAGGTTCTCGTCCACGGTCAGGTTCGCGAAGATGCGCCGCCCTTCGGGCACGAAGCCCACGCCCAGGCCGGCGATCCGGTACGCCGGCCAGTCGGTGGTGGCGTGGCCGAACACGCGCACCACGCCCTCGCGCGCATGAGTCAGACCCATCAGGCTGCGCAGGGTGGTGGACTTGCCGGCGCCGTTGCGCCCGAGCAGGGCGACGATCTCGCCCTCGCGCACCTCGAGGCTCACCCCGTGCAGGATGTGGCTCTTGCCGTAGAACGTGTGCAGCGCTTCGGCTTCGAGGGCGTTCATGCCGCTTTCCCCAGGTAGGCCGCCTGCACGCGCTCGTTGGCGCCGATCTCGGCCGGCGTGCCCTCGGCCAGCACCGCGCCTTCGGCCAGCACCATGATGCGATCGGCAAGATGGAACACCACCCGCATGTCGTGCTCGATCAGCACGATCGTCAGCTTCTGGTCGCGGTGCAGGCGCCGGATCAGGCGCGTGATGTCGTAGGTTTCCTGATCGCCCATGCCTGCGGTCGGCTCGTCCAGCAGCAGCAGGCGCGGTTTGAGCGCGAGCGACATCATGATTTCGGCGGCGCGCTGGTCGCCGTGCGACAGCTCGCCCACCAGGCGGTCGGCCTTCTCGGTCAATCCGCCCATTTCCATCAGCTCGGACACGCGCGCGCGCACCTCGCCGTCGGCGTCGCGCGACAACCACGGCCGCAGTCGGTAGCCCGCCGCGCCCTCCACCGGAATGCGCAGGTTCTCGCGCACCGTGAGCTCGGGAAAGATCTCGGTGACCTGGAACGTGCGCGCGATGCCCCGCCATACGCGTCGCGCCGGAAGCAGCGGCGTGATGTCCTCGCCGTCGAACACGATGCGGCCGGAGGTCGGAGGGAAAAAGCCGCTGATGAGATTGAAGAAGGTGGTCTTGCCCGCGCCGTTCGGCCCGATCACCGCACGCAGCTCGCCCGGCGCGACGCTCATCGACACGCCGTTCACCGCGACCAGGCTGCCGAACTGCCGGGTGACGTTTTCGACCTTGAGCAGGCTCACGCCCCGGTCCTCCTGCGGATCACCCCGAGCACGCCGCGCGGGAAGAACAGCACCACCAGGACGAAGAACAGCCCGATGAAGGATTGCCAGTTCTCCGTAAGGCTGGACAGGTAGTCCTGCAGCACGACGAAGATCGCAGCCCCGATCAGAGGACCCCAGAACGAGCGCATTCCGCCCAGCACCGCCATGATCACGAAGTCTCCCGACTGCGACCAGTGCAGGTCGTGCGGGTCGGCGAAGTTGTTCAGCAGCGCGTAGAGCGCGCCCGCGAGGCTCACGAACATGCACGATATGACCCACGAGAGCCAGATATGCCGCTCGACCGGGATGCCGAGAAAGCGCGCGCGGCGCTCGTTCTCGCGGATCGCGAGCAGCGTACGGCCGAAGGGCGAGCGCAGCAGCGCGGCCATGACCGCCACCGCGACCGCGAAGCAGGCGAGCACCAGGTAATACAGCGCCTTGTCGTCGTTCAGGATATCGAGCGCGTGGCTGCCGAAGTGAATCGGCGCGCGTTTCCAGCCCGAAAGCCCGTCGTCGCCGCCGGTCACCGAGTTCCAGCGGAAGGCGACAAAGTAGAACACCTGGCCGAAGGCGATCGTCACCATGGCGAAGTACACCCCGCGCAGCTTGACGATCAACGCGCCGATCACGCAGGCCGCGACCGTTCCGACGAGCACTCCGACCAGGATGCCGAGCGGAGTGCTCGGGAGCAGGTACTTGAGCGTCATGCCGGCGCCGTAGGCGCCGAGCCCGAAGTACGCGGCGTGGCCGAACGACAGCACGCCGGTATAGCCGAGCAGGAAGTTGAGCGACATCGCCGCCAGGGCCAGCACCACGACGCGGCTGCCGAGCGAGGTGTAGCCCCCGATCCAGCCCAGCCAGTACGGCATCGTCAGCAGCAGCAGCCAGATGACGACGTTGCCGGTTCGCTTGTTGCCGAAGAGGTCGCTCACTGGACTCGCCCCTCCTCGCCCATCAGCCCCTGCGGGCGTACCAGCAGCACCAGGCCCATCATGATGTAGATCACCGCCTCCGAGGCGGAGGGAAAATAGACCGAGACCACGCCCGAGGCGACGCCGATCAGCATGCCGCCCAGCAGCGTCCCGGGCAGGCTGCCCAGCCCGCCGACGATGATGGCGACGAAGCTCGGCATGATGAGCGAGCTGCCAATGGTCGGCTGCAGCCCGAGCATGCCCGCCGCGAGCACGCCGGCCAGGCCCGCGAGGTAGATGCCGAGGCCGAAGTTGAGGTTGCGCAGGACGCGCACGTTCACGCCCAGCACCGAGACCGTCTCTAGGTCGCTGGTGCCGGCGCGGATGCGCATACCGAGGCGCGTGCGGGTCAGAATGAGGAACAGCGCGACCACCACGACCACGACCAGCAGCACCATGAACAGGCGATAACCGGTGAGGAAGAAGAACTGGTTGCTCAGTGGCTGGTTGAGCCAGTCCGGAACCGAGAACGGCAGCGTCTGCGGACCCCAGATGTAGCGCGTGCCGTCCTCGAAGATGAATGCGAGGCCGAAGGTCAGCAGCAGGCTGTAGAGCGGGTCGCGCCCGTACAGGCGCCGGATCAGGAAGCGCTCGACGACCAGCCCGATCAGCGCGGTCAGGAACGGCGCCACGAGCAGCGCGCCCCAGAACCCGATGTAGGGGATGAGGGTGAACGCGAGGTAGGCCCCGATCGCCAGGAACCCCCCGTGGGCGAAGTTGATCACGCCGCTCAGATTCAGGATCAGCGACAGGCCGAGCGCCATCAAGGCGTAGAACGCGCCGATGATGAGCCCGTTGAACACGTTGAACAGGATCAGTGTCATTCAGACCTCGGGCCTCGCAGCGCGCGGACCTCTCCCCTTCATGCGAAGCGCCGGCTCCCGCACTGGCGAGCCGGCGCTTTGATTTGCCGGAGTCGCGGCAGCCGCCGCGGACTCAGGCGGACCAGTTGATCTTGCAGCCGGTCTGGTCGACCGGAAGCGCCGCTTCGGTTCCCTTGACGATCTGATCGACGTGGAACAGGTCCTCCGGCACCGGGCCCTTCTCCACCGCGTGACCGACGTACAGGTCCGGCATCAGCTGGTGGTCGCCGGCGCGGTAGAACGGCGTGTTCGGCATCAACCCGATTTCGGGCGGCAGCCTGAAGCCTTCGAGCGCCTTGGCCAGGGTGACCGAGTCAAGCGTCTTCTTCTCGTTGGCCACCAGGGCGCAGGTATGCGTCGCGACGTAGCCGAACCAGTGGCGCGCGGTCGGGACTTTGCCGGTCTTCTTCTTGATCGCGGCGACGAACTCCTTCACGTGCTTCACGTGCGGCTGGTTCCAGTACCACTCGAACACCCAGGTGCCGATGCGCGCCTCGGGGGGCAGGCCCTCGAGCACCTCGAGCTCCTGCTGCGCGCCGGCGATGTGGAATTTCTTGTTGAGGCCGAACTGCACCGCCTGCTTGAGCGAGTTCACCGCGTCCTGGCCGGCGGTGAGGAAGATGATGACGTCAGGGTTCGCGGCCTGAGCCTTGATCAGGTAGGGCGAATAGTCGGTCGTGCCGAGCGGCGTGAGCGAGGCGCCGACCTCGGTGCCGTTGTTCGCCTTGAGCGCCGCCTCGAAGCCCTGCTGCAGCGTGTGGCCGAAGGCGTAGTCCGGCGTGATGAAGTAGAACCGCTTGCCGTACTTCCTGAACAGCGTCGCGGACACCGAGTTGGTTTCCATGCGCGTCGTGTTGCAGACGCGGAACACGTTCCAGTGGCAGTCGGTCCCGGTCACCGCGTCGGTGTGTCCGCCGGTCACGATGTGCAGCACCTTGAACTCGTTCGAAACCTGGCCGATCGCGAGCGCCATGGCCGAGTTCACGTTGCCGAGCAGGAAGTCGACCTTGTCGCGCTGGATCAGCTTGCGCGCCTTCTGCACCGCGGTTCCGGTATCGGCGCTGGTCGAGTCCTCCGAGATCAGCTCGACCTTGCGGCCCAGGATCCCGCCCTTGTGGTTGATCTGCTCGATCGCCAGCTCGCAGCCGATCTTCTCGTTCTTGCCGAGCTCGGCGTAAGTGCCCGTAAACGGGTCGTTTAGGCCGAACTTGACCGGCGTATCGGCGCGCGCCTTGATGATGAACGGCGGCACCATCTGCAGCGCGCCGACGGTCGCCGCGGCCTTGAGCACCGTGCGGCGGCTGACCTTCTTGCCGGAAGAATCCTTGACTGTCATCAGTGTCTCCTCGCTCCTGGTTGCGCGCGGAAGAAACACCCCTCGCTCCGTCCGCGCTTCGAGGGGCCCGAGTCTACCGATCGAGTCTGTCCGCGCCCTTGCCGGATGCTGACGCGATTCCCTCGCGCAAGAAGGATTTGCGCAAGCTTTGCTTGCTAGCGCTCCAGCACGTAGCGGCCGGGCGCGTCGGCGAGCTTGGGAAACGCCTCGCTCGCGAGCGGCGGCGGCGGACCGAGCGGACCGCATTTCTCGGCCAGCCACTCGCTCCAGTCCTGCCACCAGCTGCCCTCGCGCGTCTCGGCCTTGGCGTGCCAGGCATCGGCAGTCTGGCCGCGGTGCGCCGCGGCCACGCGGAAGCTGCGCTTGGGCGGCTCGACCGGCGGGTTGACGATGCCCAGGATGTGGCCCGAGCTCGACAGAACGAAGCGCTTGGGAGAGGTGACGTAGGCGTTGATGCGGAAGGTCTGGCGCCAGGGCGCGATGTGATCGTCCTCGGCCGCGACGTCGTACAGCGGCTGGTGGATGCGGGTGAGATCGATCGGCTCGCCGGCGAGGGTGAGCGCGTCGGCCTGGATCAGGTTGTTCTTGAGGTACATCTCGCGCAGGTAGTACTCGTGCATGCGGAAGGGCATGCGCGTGGTGTCCATGTTCCAGTACAGCACGTCGAACGGCGCCGGGCGCTCGCCGTACAGCCAGCCGTGCACCACGTAGTGCCAGATCAGGCTGTTCGAGCGCAGGATGCGGAACGTGGTGGCCATCTCGTTGCCGTCGAGGAATCCGCGCGCGCGCATCAGGTCCGTGATCCAGCGCACGCTGCCTTCGTCGAGAAAGACCTCGATGTCGCCCGGGGACTGGAAGTCGGTGAGCGTGGCGAGCAGGGTCCAGCTCGACACCGGCACTTCGTCGCGCGGGTGCCTGCGGTTGAGCCACGCCATGTAGGTCGCCACCAGGGTGCCGCCGATGCAGTAGCCGACCAGGTGCGCCTTGTCCGCCCCCGAGAGCTCGCGCGCCACGCGCACCGCCTCGTGCACGCCCTCGGCCAGGTAGTCGTCGAAGCGCGTCTCGGCCATGTCCGCGCCCGGGTTCTTCCAGCTGATGATGTAGACGTCGAAGCCCCGCTCGAGCAGGTAGCGGATCATGCTCTTCTTCGGCGTCAGGTCGAGCACGTAGAACTTGTTGATCCAGGGCGTCGCGATCACCACCGGCGTGCGCCGCACCTGCGGCGCGACCGGCGCGTAGTGGATGAGCTCGATCAGGCGGTTGCGGAACACGACCGCGCCGGGCGTGGTCGCCAGGTTCTTGCCGACCTGGAAGTGCTCCGGGCTGGTCATGCGCACCGTGCCGGCCTGCAGGTCCTCCATGAACAGCTCGAAGCCGCGCTGCAGGCTCTCGCCGTGGCTCTCGAGCGCCTTGCGCACCGCGACCGGGTTGGTGAGGAAGAAATTGGTGGGCGCCATCGCGTTCAGCCACTTGCGCCACCAGAACGCCGCGCGCCGCCGCTCCTTGGGGGACAGGCCCGGCGTCTCGAACAGCGCGTCCTGGATGTGACGGGTGAAGAACAGGTACCACTGCTTGAGCAGGTCCCACTGCACCTCGTCGGTCCAGACCGGGTCGGAAAAGCGCGTGTCGTCGCCGTGCGGGCGCACCAGGTCGCCGCCGCGCCGCCCCATCAGCTTCGCCGCAGTATGCAGCTGCAGCGCGAGCAGGTCGCCGGCGAAGCGCATCCAAAGCGCGCCGAGCTCCTGCGGGTGGAACATCCACGCGCTATGCGCGTGCGCGAGCGGGGCGACCATGCCGAGCGGATCGGCGATCGCATCGACGTGCCTGTGCAGCGCCTTCAGGCGCTCGGCGGAAGCTTCGAACGCTGCGCCGAGCGCTTCGCCGGAGTCCGGCGTGTCGGGCTCGCTCATGATGCCCGCCAGCGTACGCCGCCGCGCCCGGCAGGATGTTGCGCCAGATCAAATTGCCGGGGTACGGCTAGAATAGAGGCGCTTTCGAGGGGAGGCCACGCAATGGGGGCGCGTTTGCATTCCGACCTGCGCTTCGCGCCGGCGCAGGTGCTCGCCGAACGGCGTTCCGACGGCACGCTGCTGCTGCGCTCGCCGCAGCGGCTCGCCCCTTACGCGCGCGCGGTGGGCGAGTGGCTGGCGCACTGGGCGCGGGC
>JBAUTD010000516.1:0-4116 GCA_049582045.1 Burkholderiales bacterium | reverse complement strand
GCGAGGCGCGCAGCGCGTCGAGCGCCTGCGCGTCCCTCGCGTCGCCCGCCTGCTCGAGCGCCTCGCGCAGCTCCATCTGGCGCATCAGGAATTCAGGCGCCATCGAGGTGTTGGTCTCGAGCGCCACGTCTACCCCCGCGAGCTCGAGCAGATACCTGGCGCGCTGCACCGGGCTCCTTAGGGTGCGGTAGGCCTCGTTCACGCGCGTCGTCCACTGCATCGAGGCGCGCCGCTCCGCGTCGCCCGCGGCTGCGAAACGGTCAGGGTGCACCTGGGCCTGGATTTCCCGATAGGCATGCTCCAGCTGCTCGCGCTCAACCGCGAAGCCTGGTTGCAGGCCGAAGAGCTCGAAGTGATTTTTCAGACGTTGAACGATTCCCCGCAGCCGCAGGCATCCTTGACGTTGGGGTTGTTGAACTTGAATCCCTCGTTCAGGCCCTCGCGCGCGAAGTCGAGCTCGGTGCCTTCGAGGTAAGGCAGGCTCTTGGGGTCGACCACGACCTTGACGCCGTGGCTCTCGAACTGCGCGTCCTCGGGCAGCACCTCGTCGGCGAACTCGAGCTTGTAGGCGAGCCCCGAGCAGCCCGAGGTGCGCACGCCCAGCCGCAGCGCGACGCCCTTACCGCGCTTGGCGAGGAAGGCCTGCACCCGGCTGGCCGCTTTTTCGGTGAGCGTGATCGGCATGGCGCTATTCGTTCACCGCCTTGGCCTTCGCGTCCTGGGCTTCGCCGTAGCGCTTCTTGTAGTCGGCCACGGCGGCCTTGATCGCGTCCTCTGCGAGGATCGAGCAGTGGATCTTGACCGGCGGCAGCGAAAGCTCCTCGGCGATCTGCGTGTTCTTGATCGTCGCCGCCTCGTCCACGGTCTTGCCCTTGACCCACTCGGTGACCAGCGACGACGACGCGATCGCCGAGCCGCAGCCGTAGGTCTTGAAGCGCGCGTCCTCGATGACCCCGTCCTTGCCGACGCGGATCTGCAGCTTCATCACGTCGCCGCAGGCGGGCGCGCCCACCATGCCGGTGCCGACGCCCTCTTCGTCCTTGCCGAACGCGCCGACGTTGCGCGGGTTTTCGTAGTGATCGATGACTTTGTCGCTGTATGCCATGACTGTCTCCTGCTCAGTACTCTCTAATGGGCGGCCCACTGGACCGAGTTCAGGTCCACGCCGTCCTTGTACATTTCCCACAGCGGCGACATCTCGCGCAGCTTGGCCACCTTGGCCTTGAGGTGATCGACCGTGTAGTCCACTTCCTCTTCGGTGTTGAAGCGCCCCAGGGTGAAGCGGATCGACGAATGCGCCAGCTCGTCCGAGCGGCCCAGCGCACGCAGCACGTACGAAGGCTCGAGCGAGGCCGAGGTGCAGGCCGAGCCCGACGAAACCGCGATGTCCTTCACCGCCATGATGAGCGACTCGCCCTCGACGAAGTTGAACGAGATGTTCAGATTATGCGGCACGCGCCGCTCCAGATCGCCGTTGACGAACACTTCCTCGATGTCCTGCATGCCCTTGAGCAGCCGATCGCGCAGCGCGCGGATGCGATCGTTCTCCACCGCCATTTCCTGACGCGCGAGGCGGAACGCCTCGCCCATGCCGACGATCTGGTGCGTCGCCAGCGTGCCGGAGCGGAACCCGCGCTCGTGCCCGCCGCCGTGGATCTGGGCCTCGAGCCGCACGCGCGGCTTGCGCCGGATGTAGAGCGCGCCGACGCCCTTCGGGCCGTAGGTCTTGTGCGCCGAGAACGACATCAGGTCGACTTTCAGCGCCGCCAGGTCGATCGGGCACTTGCCGGTCGCCTGCGCGGAGTCGACGTGGAACAGCGCGCCCTTGGCTCGGCACAGCTCGCCGATCGCGGGAATGTCCTGGATCACGCCGATCTCGTTGTTGACGAACATCACCGACACCAGGATCGTGTCCGGGCGGAACGCCGCTTCCAGCTGGTTCATGTCGATCAGGCCGTCTGGCCGCACGTCGAGATAGGTCGCCTCGAAGCCGCGCCGCTCGAGCTCGCGCACGGTGTCGAGCGTCGCCTTGTGCTCGGTCTTGACCGTGATCAGGTGCTTGCCCTTGGTCTTGTAGAACTCGGCGGCGCCCTTCAACGCGAGGTTGATCGACTCGGTCGCGCCCGAGGTCCAGACGATCTCCTTGGCGTCGCAGTTCACCAGCGCGGCGACGTTTGCGCGCGCCTGTTCGACCGCTTCCTCCGCCTTCCAGCCGAACGCGTGCGAGCGGCTGGCCGGGTTGCCGAAATGCTCGGTCAGGTAGGGGATCATCTTCTCCGCCACGCGCGGGTCTACCGGCGTCGTCGCGGAGTAATCGAGGTAGATCGGAAGCTTCATGCCGCCACTGCCTCTTCGGGTTTGTTCGCCTCGGCCGCGTGCCAGTGCAGCACGGCGACATGCTTGCCGTTCTGGTGCGCGACCAGATCGGCGAGCGTCACGGAGCTCAGGTAATCGTACATCTTCGCGTTCAGCGTCGCCCACAGGTCGTGCGTCATGCAGCGCTTGTCGTCGAGGCAGTTCTCCTTGCCGCCGCACTGGGTCGCATCGAGCGGCTCGTCGACTGCGCAGATGATGTCGGCCACCGAGATGCCCGGCATCGGGCGCGCCAGGTTGTAGCCGCCGCCCGGGCCGCGCACGCTGCTCACCAGCCGGTGGCGGCGCAGCTTGCCGAATAGCTGCTCGAGGTACGAAAGCGAGATGTGCTGCCGCTCGCTGATCGCGGCCAGCGTCACCGGCCCGCGGTTCTGGCGCATCGCCAGGTCCACCATCGCGGTCACCGCGAATCTTCCTTTGGTCGTCAGTCTCATGTCTGCCTCGCCGAATACCTGATCAGGACGCTCAAGTATAGCAAATCCCGACGGATTTAATCAACTATTACGTCTTATTGGAAACAACTACTTAACTACTCTAAGGGCTTCCGTCTGGGCAGATTCGGCTTCGTGTAGGGCAAGCTCGCGCTCGAGGTCGGCCAGCTTGACCGTGAGCGCCGCAAGCGACTGCTCGAGCTCGTGCGAATGGTCCACCAGGGACTGGATCGCCTTGGCGTAGGGGTCGTCCTGGTTCTGCACCACGGCGTAGGCGGCGAAGCGCGCGCCTTCCTTGCTCGGGCCGGCCTCGACGATGCGGCCCGGAATCCCGACCACGGTGGCACCCGCCGGCACGTCCCTGACCACCACGGCGTTCGAGCCGATCTTGGCCCCGTCGCCGACCTTGATCGGGCCGAGGATCTTGGCGCCCGCGCCCACCACGACGTTCCTGCCCAGACTCGGGTGGCGCTTGCCTTTGTTCCAGGTCGTGCCGCCCAGGGTCACGCCGTGGTAGAGCGTCGTGTCCTCGCCGACCTCGGCGGTCTCGCCGATCACCACGCCCATGCCGTGGTCGATGAACACGCGCCGGCCGATCGTCGCCCCGGGATGGATTTCGATCCCGGTCAGCCAGCGCCCGACGTGCGAGGTCAGGCGCCCCAGCCAGCGCAGCCCGTGGCCCCAGAACCAGTGCCCGAGCCGGTGAAACAGCAGCGCGTGCAGCCCGGGGTAGCAGGTCAGCACCTCCCAGGTCGTGCGCGCCGCCGGGTCGCGGTCGAATACGCTCGCGATGTCTTCTCGTAGGTGTCTGAACATACGGTAACTCTAGGTTATCCGAGTAATTCTATCAACTATTGCCCTCTATCAACTATTGTCTCTTCTGCAGGGCTTTGAGCAGGCCGCGCAGGATGTTGACCTCCTCGCGCTCGAGCTCGGGAACGCGCGAAAACAGGCGCCGCCACCGTTCGCGCAGCTTGGATCCCGGCGCCATGAAGCCGCTGTCGGTCGCCGCCTGCTCGAGATGCGCGTAAAGGCCCTCGAGGTCCGCCGTGGTCGCCGGCTTCTCGCTGCGCATCGGCGGCACCGCCGGGCCCAGCGCCATGCGCAGCTCGTAGCACGCAACCTGCACCGCCTGCGCCAGGTTGAGCGAGGTGTAAGCGGGATCGGCCGGAATGTGCACCAGCGTCTGGCAGGCGAACATCTCCTCGTTGGTGAGACCGGCGGTCTCGTTGCCGAATACGAACGCGACCGGCCCGGCGGCCGCGCGCGCGAGCGCGGCGGACGCCGCCTCGCGCAGCGCGAACGAGCGCGG
>JBAUTD010000515.1:0-1535 GCA_049582045.1 Burkholderiales bacterium | reverse complement strand
GGGCATGAACCTGCACCGGCCGCTCGCGGCCGAGCCGGGCGCGCTGCGCTTCCGGCTGTTCCGTTCGGGCGCGCCGGTCGCGCTTTCGGACGTGCTGCCGATCCTCGAGAACCTCGGCGTGCGGGTGATCGACGACCGGCCGTATCACATCCAGCCGGCCGACGGGCGCACGGTCTGGATCGTCGACTTCGGACTCGCGCTGGCCGGCGAGGCGGAGGTGGCGCTCGACCGGGTGCGGCCGCTGTTTCACGAGGCGTTCGAAGCGATGTGGGCCGGCCGCGTCGAGCCCGACAACCTGAACCAGCTGGTGCTCGCGGCCGAGCTCTCGGCGCGCGAGATCTCCATCCTGCGCGCCTACACCCGCTACCTGCGCCAGGCCGGGATCCCGTTCAGCCTCGCCTACATGCAGCAGACGCTGGTGGCGCACGCGGGACTCGCGCGGCGGCTGGTGGCGCTGTTCGAGGCGCGCTTCGATCCGGCGCGCGCCTCGTCCGAGGCCGAGCAGGCCCTGGTGCGCGAGATCGAAGCCGGGCTCGAGCAGGTGCCGAGCCTGGACGACGACCGGATCCTGCGGCGCGTGCTCGAGACGATGCGCGCCACTACGCGCACCAACGCCTTCCAGCGCGGGCGCGACGGCGCGCTCAAGCTCTACATCGCGCTCAAATTCGACCCGCAGAAGGTGCCCGAGCTGCCCGAGCCGCGGCCGATGTTCGAGATCTTCGTCTACGCGCCGCGAGTCGAGGGCGTGCACCTGCGCGGGGGCCCGGTGGCGCGCGGAGGCCTGCGCTGGTCGGACCGGCGCGAGGATTTCCGCACCGAAGTGCTCGGCCTGATGAAGGCGCAGATGGTGAAGAACGCAGTGATCGTGCCGGTCGGCTCGAAGGGCGGCTTCGTGGTGAAGCAGCCTCCGCCCGGCGGGGAGCGCGAGGCGCTGCTGAAGGAAGGCATCGAGTGCTACCAGACCTTCCTGCACGGCCTGCTCGACCTGACCGACAACCTGGTCGAGGGCAAGCCGGTGCCGCCGCCCGAGGTCGTGCGCCACGACGCCGACGACGCCTACCTGGTGGTGGCCGCCGACAAGGGCACGGCGAGCTTTTCCGACATCGCGAACGGCGTGGCCGCCGAGTACGGCTTCTGGCTCGGCGACGCCTTCGCCTCGGGCGGCTCCGTCGGCTACGACCACAAGAAGATGGGCATCACCGCGCGCGGGGCCTGGGAGTCGGTCAAGCGCCACCTCCGCGAGCTGGGGATCGATACCCAGTCGCAGCCCTTCAGCGTGGCCGGGATCGGCGACATGTCGGGCGACGTGTTCGGCAACGGCATGCTGCTGTCGCGCCACATCAGGCTGATCGCGGCGTTCGATCATCGCCACATCTTCATCGATCCCGAGCCCGACGCGGAAAGCGCCTTCCGCGAGCGCGAGCGCCTGTTCGCGCTCGCGCGCTCGTCCTGGGCCGACTACGACGCCAAGCTCGTGTCGAAGGGCGGGGGCGTCTGGCCGCGCAGCGCCAAGTCGATCGCGCTCTCGCCCCAGG
>JBAUTD010000514.1:0-5029 GCA_049582045.1 Burkholderiales bacterium | reverse complement strand
GCCCAGCACCGCGCCGGCGAGCACCGCGAGCTGCCAGGCGAGCCAGACCGGGACCCCGACGCCGAGGAAGTACCACAGCTTGCCGCGCATTTCGGGATGCTCGGTGAAGCGCGCGATGGCGACCGCGTAGGGGTTGTCGGCCACCAGGCCCGCCGCGAGCAGCCGCCAGCGCAGCGGCAGTCCGGCCAGGTGCTGGCGCATCGAGGCGCTGTACATCATGAAGCGCAGGTTGACGAACAGCACGGTGAGCAGCACCAGCGCGAGCGGGACGTGGCCCGCGAGCAGCTGGGTCGCGGCGAGCATCGACGCGCCCGCGAACACCACGAGCGACATCGAGACCGCGGCGAGCGGCGAAATGCCGCTCGCGACCATCGCGACGCCGGTGATCAGGCCGAACGGCGCGACGCCGAAAAGAAGCGGGATCGCCGCGCGCGCGCCGGCGGCGAAGACCGGACGGTCGAAGCTCAGCCTAGCTGGCCGAGCAGGGTCTCGGCGCCCGAAACCTCGTACTTGCCCGGCGCCTCGATATTGAGCTGCTTGACCACGCCGTCGTCGACCAGCATCGAGAAGCGCTGCATGCGCAGGCCCATGCCGCGCGCCGAGAGGTCGAGCTCGAGCCCGAGCTTCCTGGTGAATTCCGCGCTGCCGTCGCCCAGCATGCGGATCTTGCCGGTCGCTTTTTCATCGCGGCCCCAGGCGTTCATCACGAAGCCGTCGTTCACCGCCACGCACCAGACCTCGCTCACGCCCTTGGACTTGAGCTTGTCGATGTTCGCCACGTAGCTCGGCACGTGCTTGGCCGAGCAGGTCGGCGTATAGGCGCCCGGCAGGCCGAAAATCACGATCTTCTTGCCCTTGGCCGCCTCGGCGACGCTGACTTCCTTCGGCGGCATCGGGCAGCCGGTGGCGTCGAAGTCGAAGGATTCGTTCAGCTTGGCATCTGGCAGGCGGTCGCCGATCTTGATGGTCATGCCCATTCTCCCGCGGTGGTTATTGACGATGGGCGTAAATGATAGCGCATGCTATTTCAGGCGATAGATGCGTCCGCGCTTCTTGCCGCGCGTGGCCGCGCCCTTGCGCAGCCGCGAGCCGTAGTTGAAGCTGTTGTCGCCTTTTTCCTTGGCTGCCTCGCGCATGCGCGTCTCGGCGATCGTTTCGCGCGCGATGGCGGCGCCGTGCTTTCGTTTCATGGTCTTCCCGTCGGGTTTCGTGAGGGGGCGATTTTACCCGAGCTGGGCGGCCTTGCGGCCGCGCTCGACGTCGATTCCCGCCAGGAGCACGAGCCCGATCACGAAGTAGCTGCCGACGGCGAAAATGCCCAG
The DNA here is from genome assembly GCA_049582045.1 of Burkholderiales bacterium. Lineage (GTDB taxonomy): Bacteria > Pseudomonadota > Gammaproteobacteria > Burkholderiales > SG8-39 > DAHVFK01. Next base: position 3,707 of record JBAUTD010000514.1, on the reverse strand, counting down.
GCGGTGGTTGCCGGCGAAGATCCAGGTCACCAGGCCGTAGGTCAGCGGGCCGAAGATCGACGCGGTCTTGACCGCGAGGCCCCACAGGCCGAAGAACTCGCCCAGGCGCGCGGAGGGCGAGAGCACGCCCACCACCGCGCGGCCGGCGGCCTGCGAGGATCCCATGCACAGGCCGGCGATGTTCGCCGCGACCCAGAACGCCGGCGCGCCGGTCGCGGTGCCGGCGATCACGATCATCACGATCCAGCCCACCAGGGTGAGGGCCACCGCGCGCACGTGCCCGATCGCGTCCTGCAGGTAGCCGAAGGCGAACGCGCCGGCGGCGGCGGTGACGTTGACGACCAGGATCAAGGTGATGGTCTGCTGGGTGGTGAAGTGCATCGCCTCCTGGGCGTAAATCGCCGCCAGGGCGATCACCGCCGCGATGCCCGCCTGGTAGAACACCGTGCACAGCAGGAACCTGCGCAGGTCGCGGTACTGATGCGCGTGGCGCAGCGTCTGGTGCACCCGCGCCCAGGCCGCGCGCGCGGCGCCAATCGCCTTTTGCGGCTGCGCGCGCTCGCGCAGAAAAACGAAGGTCGGCGCCGCCGTAAGCGCGAACAGCGCCGCGGTGATGAGCATGGCGTCCGGCACGAAGGACGACGCCGGCTGGCCGTGCTTTTGCGCCCAGCTGATGTAGACCAGGCACAACCCGAGCGAGAACAGCCCGCCGAGGTAGCCGAAGCTCCAGCCCCAGCCCGAGACCCGCCCCATGGCGCGCGAATCGGCCAGCTCGGGCAGAAAGGCGGCGATCAGGTTCTCGCCCAGGCCGTAGAAATAGTTGGACAGAATCAGCAGCAGGAGCGAGAGCGCCACCGCTCCGGGCGCCGCGAACCAGAGCAGGGCGGTGAACGCGACGCAGCCGACGGTCGTCGCCAGCAGCAGGCGCTTTTTCGCCGCGTGCGCGTCGGCCCACGCGCCCACCAGCGGGCCGCTGAGCACGATCGCGGCGTAGGAGACCGACAGCGCCGCGGTCCAGGCGAAAGTCGCCCACGGCGCGTTGCGCGCCACCCCGGCGACGAAGTAGGCGCTGAACACCGCGGTGATCACCACGGTGGTATAGCCCGAGTTGGCGAAGTCGTACATGCTCCAGGCCCAGACCTCGCGCAGCGAGACGTCGGGCGCCAGGGCGCGGCGGGCCGGGGCGGATGCCATGGCGAATTCTAGCGTTGCGGTATAGTCTTCGGGGAAGGATCGACGGCATGCAGCAAGCGGTGAAAACCCCGGCAGGCGAGCACCGCCTGACCCTGAGCGAGGTCCTCGACTGGCTGGTCGAGGACGGCATGGTCGACCCCGACGCCTCCGCGCAGCTGAAGAAGGAGCGGCGCTACTACCGCGGCACCCAGCATCCCCTGGTGAGCGTCGCCGAGCAGAAGTGGAAGAGCCTGGCGCCGCCTCAGCGCGCGCTCACGCTGGATGCGCTCGCGGAGTGGCTCGCGAAGCGCGTGGGCATGCCTTATCTGCACATCGATCCGCTCAAGATCGACTTCTCCGCGGTGACCGAGGTCATGTCGAGCGCGTACGCGACGCGCTTTCGCGTCCTGCCGGTCGGCATCAGCGCCAAGGAGGCGGTGATCGCCACTGCCGAGCCGTTCATCCGCGAGTGGGAGCGCGAGCTCGGAACGATCCTCAGGCTCGAGGTACGGCGGGTGATCGCCAACCCGGCGGACATCGAGCGCTACCAGGTCGAGTTCTACAACCTGGCGAAGTCGGTCAAGGGCGCCAACAAGACGGCGACCGGCTCGAGCGGCCTGTCGAGCTTCGAGCAGCTGGTCGAGCTCGGCAGCGGCAACAAGACGCTCGACGCCAACGACGCGCACGTGGTGCGGGTGGTCGACTGGCTGTGGCAGTACGCGTTCGAGCAGCGCGCGAGCGACATCCACATCGAGCCGCGGCGCGACGTCGGCATCGTGCGCTTTCGCATCGACGGCGTGCTGCACCAGGTCTACCAGATCCCGGCCGCGGTGCTGAACGCGATGACCAGCCGGATCAAGATCCTGGGCCGCATGGACGTGGTCGACAAGCGCCGCCCGCAGGACGGGCGGGTCAAGACCCGCACCCTCGACGGGCAGGAAGTCGAGCTGCGCCTGTCGACCCTGCCCACCGCGTTCGGCGAGAAGCTGGTGATGCGGATCTTCGATCCGGAGGTGCTGATCCGGGACTTCAGCGAGCTCGGCTTCACGCGCGAGGACCACGAGCGCTGGCGCGACATGACCGAGCGGCCCAACGGCGTGGTTCTGGTCACCGGGCCGACCGGCTCGGGCAAGACCACCACCCTGTACTCGACGCTCAAACAGCTCGCGACCGCCGAGGTCAACGTCTGCACCATCGAGGACCCGATCGAGATGGTCGAGCCGCAGTTCAATCAGATGCAGGTGCAGCCGGCGATCGAGATCGGCTTCGCCGAGGGGCTGCGCGCGCTCATGCGCCAGGATCCCGACATCATCATGGTGGGCGAGATCCGCGACCTGGAGACCGCCGAGATGGCGGTACAGGCGGCGCTCACCGGGCACCTGGTGCTGTCGACCCTGCACACCAACGACGCGCCGAGCGCGGTCACGCGGCTGCTCGAGCTCGGCATCGCGCCCTATCTTCTGAATGCGACCCTGAACGGCGTGATGGCGCAGCGCCTGCTGCGCACGCTGTGCCCGCACTGCAAGCGCAAGGTCGAGCTGAACCGGGCCGAGGACGAGGCCGCGTGGGACCTGCTGGTCGCGCCGTGGAAGGCCAAGCGCCCGGCGGGGGTGTACGTGCCGGTCGGCTGCCTGGAGTGCCGCATGACCGGCTTCCAGGGCCGTATCGGGGTGTACGAGACGCTCATCTGCACGAGCGAGATCAAGGAGCTGGTCGCCGCCGGCGCCGACCTCGCGCGCATCCGCGAGCGCGCCGCCAAGCAGGGCATGAAGCCGCTGCGCATCAGCGGCGCGATGAAGGTGGCGGCGGGGCTGACGACGATCGAAGAGGTCCTCAAGGTCGCGCCGCCCGCGCGCGAGCCGTCTGCGGCCTGAGCAGCGCATGCGCTTTCGCCTTCGCCGGCTCGTCGATCACGTCAAGCGCGACGCGCTGCTGCGCGGCGTGCTGCTGTACGTGGCGATCACCGGGCCGCTCGCGCTCGGGCTCAAGCTCGCGCTTTCGCCCTACCTCGCGCCCGAGGCGCTCGCGGCGCTCGACGCGGCGCTGCTCGCGCTGCTCGCGGGCGGGTTCATCTTCGTCCTGGTGCAGGGGTCGCTGCGCCGCGGCGAGGACGAGATCATCGCGCTGCGCGCCGACGGCGAGCGCTTCCGCAGCCTGACCGCGCTGTCGGCGGACTGGTTCTGGGAGACCGACCCCGAGCACCGGCTCACCTGGCTGAGCGGCGGCGCGCCGGTGATGATGATCTTCGGCCAGGGCGCGGCCTACGGCAAGCGCTTCTGGGAAGCGCCCGGGGTCGAGGTCGAGCCCGAGGCGCTCGCGCGCCACCTGGAGCAGATCGGCTCGCAGCAGCAGTTCTTCGACCTCGAAATTGCGCGCCGCGACGAGCGCGGCGCGCGCGTGTTCCACATCGTCTCGGGCCAGCTGCGGCGCGACGCCGCCGGCAATTTCCTCGGCTACCGCGGCGTCGGGCGCGACGTGACCGAGCAGCGCAGCGTCGAGCGCGCGCTGGCCGCGGCCAAGGAGCGGCTCGAGCT
>JBAUTD010000513.1:0-4323 GCA_049582045.1 Burkholderiales bacterium | reverse complement strand
CGCTCGAGCGCCTCGAGCGCGGCGCGGTAGCTTGCGCCGCGCGCGCTCTGGTACAGCACGGCCCCGTCCCAGGTCAGCCCCAGGCTCTCCAGCTGATGCAGGATGGCGTCACCCGCACCGGGCTGCTCACGCGGCTTGTCCAGATCCTCGATGCGCAGCAGCCAGGCGCCGCCGGCGGCGCGCGCGTCCAGCCAGCTGGCAAGCGCCGCCACCAGCGAACCGAAATGCAAAGGCCCTGTCGGCGACGGGGCGAAGCGGCCCGTGTAGCGCATGTGCGCGTATAGTGCCATTTTGCACAGGAGGCCGCGGGATGGCGACTGTCGAGCTGACCAAGGAAAACTTCGAACAGGTGGTAAGCACGAACCCGATGGTGGTGGTTGATTTCTGGGCGCCGTGGTGCGGACCGTGCAAGGGCTTCGCGCCGGTCTTCGAAGGCGCGTCGGAGCAGCATCAGGACGTGGTGTTCGCCAAGGTCAACACCGACGACGAGCAGGAGATCGCGGGAGCGTTCGGCATCCGCTCGATCCCGACGCTGATGGTGTTTCGCGAGAAAGTGCTGCTGTTCCAGCAGGCCGGTGCGCTCCCGGCTTCGGCCCTCGAGCAGGTGCTGGAGCAGGCCAAGGCGCTCGACATGGAGCAGGTGCACGCGGAAATCGCGAAGCAAGAGAGCACCGAGCAGGAGCACGAAGGGGCGGCGCCGCAGTCCGGCGACGCCTGAGCGGGAGCGGCGGCATGTTCGAGCTGCGCCGCGCCACGGAACGCGGGCACGCCAACCACGGCTGGCTCGACTCGTTCCACAGCTTCTCGTTCGCCGACTATCACGACCCGCGGCACATGGGCTTCGGCAGCCTGCGCGTGATCAACGAGGATCGGATCCAGCCCGGCACCGGCTTCGGCACGCACAGCCACCGCGACATGGAGATCGTGAGTTATGTTCTGGAGGGTGCGCTCGCGCATCAGGACTCGATGGGCAACGGCTCGACCATTGTCCCGGGCGACGTGCAACGCATGAGCGCAGGCACCGGCGTGCGCCACAGCGAGTACAACCACGAGCCTTCCGGCGTCACCCACTTCCTGCAGATCTGGATCGAGCCCACTGCGCGCGGCATCGCGCCCGGCTACGAGCAAAAGCACTTCGACCCCACTTCCAAGCGCGGGCGCCTGCGGCTGGTCGCGTCCCCCGACGGGCGCGATGGCACGGTCACGATTCACCAGGACGCCCACATGTACGCCGCGCTGCTCGACGGCGGCGAGCGCGCGGCCTACGCCCTGCCGAAGGGAAGGCGCGCCTACGTGCACGTCGCGCGCGGCAGCCTGACGGTCAATGGCAACGAGCTCGGCGCGGGCGATGCGCTCAAGGTTAGCGACGTGGCAGAAATGGTCCTGGAGCGGGGCGAACAGGCGGAAGTGCTGCTGTTCGACCTCGCCTGAGCGGTTGCGGCGGAGCTGCGCCAATGGCCGATACGCGTACCGAGCGCGATTCTTTCGGCCCGATCGAGGTTCCGGCCCAGCGGCTCTGGGGCGCGCAGACCGAAAGGAGCCGGCGCAACTTCCGGATCTCCGGCGAACTCATGCCCCTGGCGGTGATCCACGCTCTGGCGCTGGTCAAGCGTGCCGCGGCGCGGGTGAACCGCGAGCTGGGACTGCTCGATGCGCGCAAGGCCGCGGCGATCGAGCAGGCCGCCGACGAGGTGCTCGCCGGCCGCCACGACGCTGAGTTCCCGCTGGTGGTTTGGCAGACCGGGTCGGGCACCCAATCCAACATGAACGTGAACGAGGTGCTCGCCAATCGCGCCTCGGAAGTCCTCGGCGGGGAGCGCGGCGAGCGGCGCCTGGTGCATCCGAACGACGACGTCAATCTCGGACAATCGTCGAACGACGTCTTCCCCACGGCCATGCACGTCGCGGCGGCGCGGGCCTTGCACGAGCGGGTCCTGCCGGAGCTGGCGCGGCTGCGCGGCACGCTCGCGCACAAGAGCGACGCGTTCGCGGCGATCGTGAAAATCGGCCGCACGCACCTGCAGGATGCGACCCCGCTCACGCTCGGACAGGAGTTCTCTGGCTACGTGGCGCAGCTCGGCCACGCCGAAGCGGCGCTGCGCGCGGTCCTGCCGGGGCTGTACGAGCTCGCGATCGGCGGCACCGCGGTCGGCACCGGGCTTAACGCTCACCCAGAATTTGCCGCCCGGGTGGCCGAGGACCTCGCCCGCGCGACCGGACTCGAGTTCAGAAGTGCGGCCAACAAATTCGCGGCACTCGCGGGCCACGAGCCGCTGGTGTTCGCGCACGGTGCGCTCAAGACGCTCGCCGCCGCGCTGATGAAGATCGCGAACGACCTGCGTTGGCTCGCCTCGGGGCCGCGCTCCGGACTGGGTGAGCTCTCGCTCCCGGAAAATGAGCCCGGCAGCTCGATCATGCCCGGCAAGGTGAACCCGACCCAGGCCGAGGCGATGACCATGCTTTGCGCTCAGGTGTTCGGCAACGACGTGGCGCTCAACATTGGCGGCGCGTCCGGGAACTTCGAGCTGAACGTGTTCAAGCCTCTGGTGATCCAGGCCTTCCTGCAGAGCGCGCGCCTGCTCGCGGACGGCTGCGAGTCCTTCGACGAGCACTGCGCGCGCGGCATCGAGCCGAACCGCGCGCGCATCGCCGAGCTGGTGGAGCGCTCGCTGATGCTGGTCACGGCGCTGTCGCCCCGGATCGGTTACGACCGGGCGGCCGAAATCGCCAAGAAGGCGCACCGCGACGGCAGCACGCTGCGGGAGGCCGCGCTTGCCCTGGGCTACGTCAGCGCCGAGGAATACGACCGATGGCTGCGCCCCGAAGACATGACCGGGCCGCGGCGATGAACTAGGCTGATAAACTGCGGCCCGCGATGTCAGTCGTCGTCCTCATCTCCGGCCGGGGCAGCAACATGCAGGCCCTGCTCGACGCCGGCCTGCCGGTCGCGGCGGTGATCGGCAACCGGGCCGATGCGGCGGGACTCGCGATTGCGGCGCGGCGCGGCCTCGTGACGGCAGCGATCGAGCACAGGGACTATCGGACGCGAGAGGAGTTCGACGCCGCGCTTGCAGCCGAGATCGACCGCCATTCGCCGCGACTGGTCGCGCTGGCAGGGTTCATGCGCATCCTGACCCCGCGATTCGTGGCGCATTACGCGGCGCGGCTGGTGAACATCCATCCTTCGCTGTTGCCTGCGTTTCCCGGCCTCGATACGCACCGGCGCGCGCTTGCCGCAGGGGTCAAGGTGCACGGTTGCAGCGTACATTTCGTGGGCGCGCAGGTCGATCACGGCCCGATCATCGTTCAGGCCGCCGTACCGGTGCGGCCGGGCGACACGCCGGACCGGCTGGCGGCGCGCGTGCTGCGCCAGGAGCACGTGGTGTACCCGCGCGCGGTGCGCTGGTTTCTGGACGGCAGGCTTGTCGTGCGTGACGGAGTCGTGAGCGTTAAGGGAAGCGATGCGCAACTGGTTTATTCCGATAGCGATTAGCGCCTGGTTCTGCGCCTGCGCGCACGCCGCGCCGCCTGCGCAGGTGGAAATCGACTACGACGTGCTGCGCAATGGAAACGCGATGGCCGAAGTGCAAGACCGCTTCGAGCACGACGGCAGGACCTACCGTCTGGTGGAGCAGTGGCACGGCAAGGGTCTGTTCGCGCTGCTCGGAGGCATTACCCGCACCAGCAGCGGAACGCTCGGCAGCGGCGCGCTGCGTCCGCTGGAATTCTCCGACGTGCGCACCGGGCGCGATCCGGTGCGGGCGGTATTCGACTGGGCCGACGGGACCCTCAAGCTGGAGGCCAACGGCAAAACCCGCACCGAGCCGATGCCCGCGCACGCGCAGGACAAGCTCTCGATGCTCTACGCCTTTGCCTTCGACCTGCCGGAGAGGGCGCCTGTGTCGATCAACGCCACCGACGGCAAGGGCGTGTCGCACTACGTGTTCGAAGCCGCGGGCCGGCAGGAGATCGATACGCCCGCCGGCCAGTTCGACACCCTGCGGCTGGTCAAGCGCAAAGACGGCCCTGACGACCACGGCACCGAGATCTGGCTCGCGCGGGAACATGGCTACCTCCCGATCCGCGTTCTGATCACCGACAAGGACGGCACGCGCGTCGACCAGGTCGTGACGCGCATCGCATCGCCGTGAAGCTGCATCCCGCGCTTCTGGCGCACGCCGAGGCCCTCGTCGGCGAGTTGCTCGGCTTCGCCGGGCCTGCCGACCAGACCGTATCGCGCTACTTTCGTGCGCACCGCGAGCTGGGCCAGAACGACCGCGCCTTCGTGGCCGAGGCCGTCTACGCCGTGCTGCGCCGCAGGCG
>JBAUTD010000512.1:0-2470 GCA_049582045.1 Burkholderiales bacterium | reverse complement strand
CCGCTACGGCGACGCGCCGGGACACGCGTGTATCGCGATCAGCGGGCCGGTGGAAGCGGCGGTGACGCTGGAGACGAGCCGCGACGCGCGCGAAGCGAACATGTGGGCCTTCGCGCAACGGGCCGTTGAGCTGCTGCACGCCTGCCTGCGCGACGCGCGCGCCTAGTGCTTACCAATCAGCTCGGAGAGCTTGATACTGCCGGTGAAATCGAGGTCGCTTTCCGGCGCAGCGGGCGACGATTCAAGCAGGCGCAAGGTTTCGAGCAGCCCCAGCCAGTTGTCGATCTGCGCGTCGCTGACGTCGCGCAGCACGGCGCGGATCAAATCGGGGTGGGTATCTTCGGCGATCATGCCCAGGATGCGCCGGCACTGCACCGACAATCCGGGACTGCGCTCTGCCCAGGCCTTCCGGCCGGCCTCGGTGCGCCGATAGATTCTGTCGCTCGTTGCCATCCGCCCCCCGAAATCCGCGGCCCTCTTATCACCGCTTGCCATGCTTGCACCGCGGTCGGCCGCGGGGCAAGAGGTTTAATGGATTTTTACGCAATAGTTTGACATCGGCATCTGGGGTAGCATCGCCCCGGGGGCCAAAGCGAGAGGAGGCCACTGTATGGACTTGAAACCGAGCTACGTGCACGGCGCGTCGTCCGCCCCGCTGATCGGCGACACGATCGGAGCCCATTTCGACCGGGTCGCGGCCAGGCACGCGCCGCGCGAAGCGCTGGTGGTGAGACACCAGGAGGTGCGCTGGACCTGGGCCCAGCTCAAGCGCCGGGTCGACAACCTGGCCTGCGCGCTGCGGCGCCTGGGCCTGGCGCCCGGCGAGCGGATCGGTATCTGGTCGCAGAACTGCGCCGAATGGGTGCTGACCCAGTTCGCGACCGCCAAGGCGGGCCTGATCCTGGTCAACATCAACCCCGCCTACCGCCGCTCGGAGCTCGAATACGCGCTCAACAAGGTGCAGTGCAAGGCGCTCATCCTTTCGCCCGGCTTCAAGACCAGCAACTACATCGAGATCCTGCGGTCGGTCGCGCTCGACCTGAAGAGCCTTTCGATCGTCATCCGGCTGGGCAAGGACGAAACCGAGGGCATGCTCAACTTCGACGACCTGCTGGCCGACGCCAGCGACGCCGAGATCGAGCAGCTCGAGGCCCTCAGCGCGAAACTTCAGTTCGACGACCCGATCAACATCCAGTTCACCTCGGGCACCACCGGCGCGCCCAAGGGCGCGACGCTGACGCATCACAATATCCTCAACAACGGCTACTTCATCGGCGAAGCGATGCGCTTCAGCGAGAAGGACCGCCTCTGCATCCCGGTGCCGTTGTACCACTGCTTCGGCATGGTGCTCGGCAACCTGGCCTGCCTCACCCACGGCGCGACCATGGTCTACCCCGAGGGCGGCTTCGACGCCAAGAGCGTGCTCGATGCGGTGCAGGCCGAGCGCTGCACCGCGCTACACGGCGTGCCGACCATGTTCATCGCCGTGCTCGATCATCCGGACTTCGCGAGCTACGACCTGTCGAGCCTGCGCACCGGGATCATGGCCGGCTCGCCCTGCCCGGTCGAGGTGATGAAGCGCGTGGCCGACAAGATGAACATGCGCGAAGTGACCATCGCCTACGGCATGACCGAGACCTCGCCGGTGAGCTTCCAGAGCTCGGTCGACGATCCGCTCGAGCGGCGCGTCTCGACCGTGGGTCGCATCCAGCCGCACATCGAGGTCAAGATCGTCGACGCGGAAGGGCGCGTGGTGCCGCGCGGCGAAAAGGGCGAGCTGCTCACGCGCGGCTACTCGGTGATGCTCGGCTACTGGAACGACGAGGACAGGACGCGCGAGGCAATCGACGCGGCGGGCTGGATGCACACCGGCGACCTGGCCACGATCGACGCCGAGGGCTACTGCAACATCGTCGGGCGCTCCAAGGACATGGTGATCCGCGGCGGCGAGAACATCTACCCGCGCGAGGTCGAGGAGTTCCTCTACCGCCATCCCAAGGTGCAGGACGTGCAGTGCGTCGGCGTGCCGGACGACAAGTACGGCGAGGAGTTGTGCGCCTGCGTGGTGCTGCGCGCCGGCATGAGCGCGAGCGAGGAGGAAATCCGCGAATTCTGCCGCGGCCAGATCGCGCACTACAAGATCCCGCGCTACGTCAGGTTCGTCGACGGCTTCCCGATGACCGTGACCGGCAAGATCCAGAAGTACCTCCTGCGCCAGAGAATCGCCGACGAGATGGGACTGAAGGCGCAGAAAGCGGCGTGAGCGCGACGGCGAAAGCGCTCGTCGGCGCGCTCCTCGTCGTGCTGCCCGAGATCGCCGCGGCGCAGCAGGTGCTCGAGTTCCGCAACGACTTCGCGTTCGGCGCCGCCGAGGTCGATTCCATGGCTGCGCGCAGCTTCGGCGCGCGCCTGCGCACGCTCGCGCTCGCCGGCAAGCTCGACCCCGACCCTGCGCTGAAAGGCCGCCTGC
>JBAUTD010000511.1:0-1506 GCA_049582045.1 Burkholderiales bacterium | reverse complement strand
CTGATGGATCGCAGCAGCGCGCCGCGTTCAGCTACAAGACCGCGGAGCTGGTGGTCGCCGCGCTCGTGTTCGCGCTCGGCGCGATCGTGATGTACGGCAGCTGGCAGGTCGGCGCCCGGTGGGCCTCCGACGGCCCGCAGTCGGGCTATTTCCCGTTCTACGTCGGCCTCATCATCTGCATCTCGTCGGTGGTCAATTTCGTGCGCGGGATGCTGCTCAGCCCCGAGAAGGCGCGCGGCTTCGTCGAGGTCGGCCAGCTCAAGCTGGTGCTGAGCGTGCTGATTCCCACCGCCATCTACACGGTCGTGGTCGGGCTGCTGGGCATCTACGTCGCCTCGATCCTGTACATCGGCTTCTTCATGAGATGGCTGGGCAAATATCCGTGGTGGAAAGTGGTACTGGTGAGCGTCGGGACGATGGCCGCCATGTACGTGATCTTCGAAATCTGGTTCCTGGTGCCGTTGCCCAAGGGCCCGGTCGAAGGCTGGCTGCATCTCGACTGACCGACGCCGGAGACGATCTTGGAATCATTGAATTCGCTGCTGCACGGGTTCAGCGTCGCGCTGAGCTTCACCAACGTCGCCCTGATGTTCACCGGGATCATTCTCGGGGTGATCATCGGGGTGCTCCCCGGCCTGGGGGGCGCGAACGGCGTCGCGATCCTGCTGCCGCTCACCTTCGCCATGGCCTCCAAGCCGGGCGGGCAGACCTCGGCCATCATCCTGCTGTCGTGCATCTACTGGGGCGCGCTGTTCGGCGGCGCGATCACCTCGATCCTGTTCAATATCCCGGGCGAGCCCTGGTCGGTGGCGACCACGTTCGACGGCTACCCGCTGGCGCAGAAGGGGCGCGCGGGCGCCGCGCTCACCGCCGCGTTCACCTCGTCGTTCTTCGGCGCCGCGGTGGGCGTGCTGGTGATCACCTTCCTGTCGCCGATCGTGGCGAGCTTCGCGCTCGAATTCGGCCCGCCCGAGTTCTTCGCCGTGTACCTGCTCACCTTCTGCGCCTTCGTCGGCATGAGCAAGGAGCCGCCGTTCAAGACGCTCGCGTCGATGATGCTCGGCTTCGCGCTCGCCGCGGTGGGCTCGGACTCGGTGACCGGCACCCTGCGCCTGACCTTCGGCACCCAGGCGCTGCTGACCGGATTCGATTTCCTGGTGGCGGTGATCGGCCTGTTCGGCATCGGCGAGATCCTGCTCACGCTGGAGGAGGGGCTCGAATTCAAGGGCGCCTCGGCCAAGATCAACCTCAAGGTCGTGATCGAGACCTGGAAGGAGCTGCCGCGCTACTGGCTGACCTCGCTGCGCGCGGCGACCATCGGCTGCTTCATGGGCATCGTCCCCGGCGGCGCGACGCCGGCCTCGTTCATGAGCTACGGCGTGGCGCGCCGCTTCTCCAGGGACGGCGACAAGTTCGGCGAGGGGATGGTGGAAGGCGTGGTGGCGCCCGAGACCGCGGCGCACGCCGCCGGCACCTCGGCGCTGCTGCCGATGCTCACGCTCGGCG
>JBAUTD010000510.1:0-4735 GCA_049582045.1 Burkholderiales bacterium | reverse complement strand
GCCTACGACCGCGCGCTGGCACAGTACCGCCAGACCGTGCTCGGCGCGTTCCAGAACGTGGCCGACGCCCTGGGCGCGCTCGAGAACGACGCGCAGACGCTCAAGGCGCAGGCCGAGGCGGAAGCCGCCGCGCGCGCGAGCTACGAGCTCGCGCGCAGCCAGTTCGAGCTCGGCGCCACAAGCACTCTCACGCTGCTCAACGCCGAGCAGCAGTTCCAGCGCAGCCGCATTGGCCTGGTGCAGGCCCAGGCCGCGCGTTACGCCGACACCGCCGCGCTGTTCCAGGCGCTCGGCGGCGGCTGGTGGCACGACGCCGCGGCACTGGCGCCCAATTCCGACACTGCAGGGAGTCGAAATCCATGACCAAGCGCATGGTCCTGATGCTGCTGATTGCCGGCGTGATCTTTGGAGCCATCTTCGGCTTCCAGGCATTCAAGTCGCGCATGATCAAGAAGTACCTCTCCTCGCAGGGCGTGCCGCCGCAGACGGTTTCGACCACGAAGGCCGGGTTCAAGGAGTGGCAGCCCGAGCTGAATGCAGTCGGCACCCTGCGCGCGGTGCGCGGCGCGGACCTCGCACCGGAAGTCGCCGGCGTCATTTCCGCGCTCCACTTCCGCTCCGGCGAGGAGGTGAAGGCGGGGGCGCCGCTGGTTCAGCTCAACGCAGCGGCCGATATCGCACAGCTCGAATCGCTCAAGGCCGCCGCAGAGCTGGCCGAGGTCACCCTCCAGCGCGACCAGCGCCAGCTCAAAGTCCAGGCAGTGAGCCAGGCGACCGTCGACACGGACGCGGCCAACCTCAAGGTGGCAAAGGCGCGCGTGGCCGAGCAGCAGGCGCTGGTCGACAAGAAGAACCTGCGTGCGCCCTTTGCGGGCCGGCTCGGCCTGCGCGCGGTCGATCTCGGCCAGTACGTCGCGCCCGGCACCAAGCTGGTGACGCTGCAGGCGCTCGACCCGGTGTACGTCGATTTCAGCGTGCCCCAGAGCGCGCTGCCCGAAGTCCGCACCGGGCTCAAGGTCAGCGCCGCGGCCGACGCGCTGCCGGGCGAGCGCTTCGAGGGAACGATCGACGCGATCGACGCCAAGGTCGACCCGGCGACCCGCAATGTGCAGGTGCGCGCCTCGCTGTCCAACCCGCGCCACCGGCTGCTTCCCGGCATGTTCGTCACCGTCGCGGTCGACACCGGCGCAGCCGAGCGCCGCCTCACGGTGCCGCAGACCGCAATCAGCTTCAATCCCTACGGCAACACCGTGTACGTGGTGGAGGACAAGGGCAAAGGCCCGGACGGCAAGCCGCAGCTCGTGGCCACGCAGCGCTTCGTGACCACCGGCGCGACGCGCGGCGACCAGATCGCGATCGTCTCCGGCGTGAAGGAGGGCGAGACCGTGGTCACGGCCGGCGTCCTCAAGCTGCGCAACGGCGTGCCGGTGATCATCAACAACAGCGTGCAGCCGTCCGACGAGGCGGCGCCGAAACCCAAGGACCAGTAGGCGCGGAGCGCAGATGAAGTTCACCGACCTCTTCGTCCGCCGACCGGTGCTCGCCACCGTGGTGAGCCTGCTGCTGCTGGTGCTGGGGCTGCGCTCGGTACAGCTGCTGCCGGTGCTGCAGTTCCCGCGCACCCAGAACGCGGTCGTCACCGTGACCACTACCTACGTCGGCGCGGACCCGGCGCTGGTGGCGGGCTTCATCACGACCCCGCTCGAGAACTCGATCGCGCAGGCGAACGGCATCGACTACATGACCTCGAGCAGCCGCCAGAGCGTGAGCACGATTACCGCCAACCTGCGGCTCAACTACGACCCTGACAAGGCGCTCACCGAGATCAACACCAAGGTGAACGCGGTGCTCAACCAGCTGCCGCAAGGGGCGCAGCAACCGACGCTCACGGTGCAGGTCGGGCAGACGATCGATGCGATGTACATCGGCTTCGCGAGCAAGGTGCTGGCGGCGAACAAGATCACCGACTACCTGGTGCGCGTGGTCCAGCCGCGCCTGCAGGCGATAGAAGGCGTGCAGACCGCCGAGCTCCTGGGCCAGAAGCTGTTCGCATTGCGCGCCTGGCTCGACCCGGACAAGCTCGCCGCCTACGGGCTGACCGCGGCCGACGTGCAACAGGCGCTCGCCGCCAACGACTACCTCTCGGCGGTGGGCAGCACCAAGGGCCAGATGGTGCAGGTCAACCTCACGGCCTCGACCAGCCTGCATTCGGTGGACGAGTTCAAGCGCTTGATCGTGAAGCAGCAAAACGGCGCCATCGTGCGCCTCGAGGACGTCGCCAACGTCACGCTCGGCTCCGAGGACTACGACTCGGCGGTCGGCTTCGACGGCAACCAGGCGGTGTACATCGGAATCCAGGTCGCCCCCTCGGCCAATCTGCTCGACGTGATCAAGCGCGTGCGCAATGCGTTCCCCACGATCCAGGCCCAGCTGCCGCAGGGCCTGGACGGGCGCATCGTGTACGACTCGACCAAGTTTGTGAACGCGTCGATCTACGAGGTGGTGAAGACGATCGCCGAAGCGCTGGTCATCGTCACGCTGGTGGTATTCGCCTTCCTCGGCTCGCTGCGCTCGGTGGTGATCCCCACGATCGCAATCCCGCTCTCGCTGGTGAGCACTTTCACCGTGATGCTCGCGCTCGGCTTCAGCATCAACCTGCTGACGCTGCTCGCGCTGGTGCTGGCGATCGGCCTGGTGGTGGACGACGCGATCATCGTGGTCGAGAACGTCAACCGCCATCTCGAGCAGGGCATGAAGCCGATGGACGCCGCGATCGTCGCCGCGCGCGAGCTTGCGAACCCGATTCTTGCGATGACGGCGGTGCTGATCGCGGTCTACGTCCCGATCGGCTTCCTTAGCGGCCTCACCGGTGCGCTGTTCACCGAGTTCGCGTTCAGCCTGGTGGGCGCGGTGACGATCTCGGCGCTGGTCGCGCTCACGCTCTCGCCCATGATGTGCTCGCGCATGCTCAAGCCGCACGACCCGGAGGGCAAGGGCTGGCAGGCCCACCTGGTGGTCCTGCTCGACCGCGCGTTCGACGCGCTGCACCGGCGCTACGAG
This sequence comes from Burkholderiales bacterium, assembly GCA_049582045.1. Classification (GTDB taxonomy): domain Bacteria; phylum Pseudomonadota; class Gammaproteobacteria; order Burkholderiales; family SG8-39; genus DAHVFK01. The sequence goes on along the minus strand of JBAUTD010000510.1, from coordinate 1,675 downwards.
GCGCTGCTGCACCGCACGCTGAACTACGTCCCGGTGACCGGCGTGTTCGCTCTGATCGTGCTTAGCAGCATCTACTTCCTCTACGCCGGCGCCAAGTCGGAGCTCGCGCCACAGGAGGACCAGGGCGTGCTCATCGCCTCGTCGTCGGCCGCGCCCAACTCCACCCTGGCGCAGCGGCAACTCTATACCAGGCAGATATACGCGAAGTTCGCCGCTCACCCCGAGACCGACCACGTCTTTCAGCTCGACGTGCCCGGCATCACGATCGCAGGTATGGTGCTCAAGCCCTGGGGCGAGCGCGCCAAGACCGCCGACCAGCTGCAGCCGATCGTGCAGAAGGAAATGAACCAGATCGCCGGCCTCAAAACCGTGATGTTCCAGCCGCCGCCGCTGCCCGGCGCGCGCGGCCTGCCGGTGTCGTTCGTCATCCAGACCACCGAGCCCTTCGAGCGCCTGGACGAGGTGTCGCAGAAGTTCCTGCAGGAGGCGCAGAAGAGCGGACGCTTCATTTTCATCGACAGCGACCTCAAGTTCGATCAGCCGCAATCGACGGTGGTGATCGACCGAGAGCTCGCGGCGCAGCTCGGGCTTTCGATGCGCGACGTCGGAGGCGCGCTCTCGGCCATGGTCGGCGGCGGCTACGTCAACTACTTCAGCCTGTTCGACCGCTCCTACAAGGTGATCCCGCAGGTACAGCAGGTCGATCGCCTGAATGCCGACCAGCTGCGCAGCTACTACCTGCGCAGCTCGAGCGGCGGCATGATTCCGCTCTCGACCATCGCGCACATCGAGAACAAGGTCGTGCCGCAGACGCTGAACCACTTCCAGCAGCAGAACTCGGCGACCATCTCGGGCGTGCCTTTCCCGGGCGTCTCGCAGGGCGAGGCTCTGGCCTATCTGCAGGACCTCGCCGCGCGAACGCTGCCCGCGGGTTACTCGGTGGACTACGCCGGCCAGTCGCGCCAGTTCGTGCAGGAGTCGAGCGCGCTGGTGGTGACGTTCTTCTTCGCCTTGATCATCATCTACCTCACGCTGGCGGCGCTGTTCGAGAGCTTCCGCGACCCGGTCATCATCCTGGTGTCGGTGCCGATGTCGATCTGCGGCGCGCTGATCTTCATCAGCCTGGGGGTGGGCGGCGCGAGCCTGAACATCTACACCGAGGTCGGGCTGGTGACGCTGATCGGCCTGATCAGCAAGCACGGCATCCTGATCGTCGAGTTCGCGAACAACCTGCGGCGCGAGGGCCACGACAAGCGCCACGCGATCGAGATGGCGGCCGGCATCCGGCTACGCCCGATCCTGATGACGACCGCCGCGATGGTGCTGGGCGTGATGCCGCTCATCACCGCGAGCGGCGCGGGCGCGGTGAGCCGCTTCAACATGGGTCTCGTGATCGCCTCGGGCGTCGCGATCGGCACGCTGTTCACGCTGTTCGTGGTGCCGGCGATGTACATGCTTCTGGCCGGCAAGCACGTGGCGCAGGCCGACGCGAAGCCCGCCCCGGAGCACGCCGTCTAGGCTAGCTGACGCGCGGCCGCCTGCCGGTCACGGGGTAGCGCGGATCCGTATAGCCGGGCGTCGAGGGATGCCCCGGCGCCACCAGCGCATCGATCAGGGCCTCGTCCTCGGCGTCGAAGGCGCGCCCGAGCGCGCCGTGGTAGGCGCGCCACTGCTC
>JBAUTD010000509.1:0-10198 GCA_049582045.1 Burkholderiales bacterium | reverse complement strand
ACGCGCTGACGCTCGCTGCGCCGGTGCTGACCCTGGCACAACTCGCACTCCTGGGGCACGGCGACTTCGCGCGACTCGAGATGCTCGGGCAAACGCTCGTGCTGATGCACGTCGACCGGCTCAGCTTGCTGTTCGGTTACGTGTTCGCGATCGCCGCGCTTCTGAACGCGATTTATGGCCTGCACGTGAAGGATGGTGCGCAGCGTGCGGCGGCGCCCGTGTACGCCGGCAGCGCGGTCGCCGCAGTTTTCGCCGGCGATCTCCTCACCCTGTTCGCGTTCTGGGAGCTTAGCGCGGTCGCTTCGGTGCTGCTGATCTGGGCACGGCGTACCGAGCGCTCGTTCTCGGCCGGAATGCGCTATCTGGTGGTGCAACTGGTCTCGGGGCTGCTGCTGCTCGCGGGCGCACTGATGTTCCAGGCCGGCACAGGCTCGCTCGTTTTCGGCTACATCGGCCTCGCGGCTCCGGGCGGGGCGCTCATTCTCGCCGCGTGCGGGCTCAAGGTATCGTTCCCGCTGCTCCACAATTGGCTGCAGGACGCCTATCCGGAAGCGACTGAAACGGGCACGGTCGTGCTCTCGGCGTTCACCACCAAGCTCGGGATCTATGCGCTTGCGCGCGCGTTTCCAGGCACCGAAATGCTGATCTGGGTGGGCGCGACGATGACCGCATTTCCGATCTTCTACGCGGTGATCGAGAACGATCTCAGGCGAGTGCTGGCCTATAGCATGACCAACCAGCTCGGATTCATGGTGACGGGAATCGGAATAGGCACCGACTTGGCGCTTAACGGCGCGGTCGCGCACGCGTTCGCCGACATTTTGTTCAAGGCGTTGCTGTTCATGTCGATGGGCGCGGTCCTGCTGCGGGCCGGGACGGTGAAGGGCAGCGAGCTCGGGGGGCTTTACAAGTCGATGCCGTGGACCACGGGCTTCTGCATCGTCGGGGCGGCGTCGATCTCGGCTTTTCCGCTGTTCAGCGGCTTCGTCACCAAGTCGATGATCATGGCCGCCGCCGCGGGGCAGGGCCATTGGGCAGTGTGGCTGGTGTTGCTGTTCGCGTCGGCGGGCGTGTTCCATCACGCCGGCATAAAGATCCCCTATTTCGCTTTCTTCGCGCATGACTCGGGCATACGGTGCAAGGAAGCCCCGATGAACATGCTCGTCGCGATGGCGCTTACGGCGGCGTTGTGCATCGGCATCGGAGTGTTCCCGGGCGCCTTGTACGCCCTGCTGCCGCGTGCAGTCGACTACGTGCCGTACACGTCCTCGCACGTGCTGTCGCAGCTCCAGCTGCTGGTTTTCTCGGCCCTCGCTTTTTCGGTGCTGATACGAACCGGGATCTACCCGCCCGAGCTGCGCTCGGTGAACCTCGATAGCGACTGGATCTATCGCCGCCTTGGGCCGACGCTGCTGCGCGGAACGGCCGCTCTGATCACGCTTGCGTGCGCCTCGGTACGCGGCGCGGCGTCGGCTGCCGGAACCGGGCTTTCGCTGCTCGTGCTCCGTCACCACCGGGCCGACGGAATGTTCGCCCGCACCCTGACGACGGGGAGCATGGTGTTCTGGGTCGCCGTACTGTTGGCCGCGTACCTGCTCGTCTACTACTCCTGAAAAGCGTCAGGAATGTAACCGCCGGGTCGTTATCCCGGATCATGGCGTTTCCTTGCAACCAATGAAAGCTGTGGTTAGAATCGCGTCAGCTCGCTGACGTGCACGGGGATCTCCCTCGGAGCGCAATGACAACAAATCGGGGGCGGGCGAAGTCACCACAGGGCCCTGGCCCGCACATCAAGCAAGCGAGAAACGGATAGAGGAGGATTCAAATGAGCAACCAACAGGTTAAGCCGGAAGCGTCGCGCCGCAAGTTCCTGACAGGAGCCGCTGCCGCGGCGACCGGCGCGGCGACGCTGGGCTTCCCGATGATCGCGAAATCGCAGTCTCCGATCGTCATCAAGATGCAAGGTGCCTGGAGTTCGACCGACATCTTCAACGAGTTCGCGATGGAGTTCGTCAATCGCGTCAACGCGATGTCGGGCGGCAGGTTGAGGGTGGACTATCTGGTCGGCGGCGCGGTCGTGAAGCCGTTCGAAGTGACCGACGCGGTCAGCAAGGGCGTGCTCGACGCCGGGCACACCGTGCCGGTGTACTGGTACGGCAAGTCGAAGGTCGCCTCGCTGTTCGGCTCCGGTCCGATCAACGGCATGGACGCGTTCCAGACGCTGTCCTGGATCTATCGCGGCGGCGGTCTGGCACTGTACCAGGAACTGCTCGACAAGCTGGGGCTCAACTACGTCGGCTTCTTCGCGATGCCGATGCCGACCCAGCCGCTGGGCTGGTTCAAGAAGCCGATCACGAACGCGAAGCAGCTCAAGGGCCTGAAGTACCGTACCGTGGGCCTCGCGGCCGACCTGTTCCAGCAGATGGGCTCCAAGGTCACCCAGCTCCCGGGCGGCGAGATCATTCCCGCGCTCGAGCGCGGCGTGATCGACGCGTTCGAGTTCAACAATCCGACCTCCGACAGCCGCTTCGGTGCGCAGGACGTGATCAAGAACTACGAAATGGGCTCGTTCCACCAGGCGATGGAGTTCTTCGAGATCATCATCAACAAGAAGACCTGGAACTCGATGCCGAAGGATCTGCAGGCGATCTGGCAGCACGGCGTCGAGGCCACCTCGCAGTCCAACTACTGGACCGCGATGGCGAACTACCCGAAGGACCTGCGCAAGCTGATCGACAAGGACAAGGTCAACGTCCTGCGCACGCCCAAGTCCGTATTCCAGTCGCAACTCGAGGCGTGGGATATCCTGACCAAGAGGCTTTCCGACGCCGATCCGTTCTTCAAGCGAGTGGTGGAGTCGCAGCGCGATTGGGCCAAGGACGTCGTCTACTACTGGGTATTCAACGACGCGCCGTTCGCGATGGGCTACGAGCACGTGTTCAAGACCAAGCTCCCGTCGTAATATCCGGGGGACGCTGAATCGCTTCCACCGCATGGTTGGGGCGGCGCCTGAGGCGCCGCCCCATTTTCTTGTTACGGAACGGCGCGCATGGTCAATCGACTCATCTACGGCATCGATCAGCTGAGCAGAATGGTCGGCCACGCCTTCGCGTGGTGCATCATCATCCTTACCTTCGGCACGTGCTACGAAGTATTCGTACGCTACGTGCTCAATAATCCGACCAGCTGGGCGTTCGACATGAGCTATCTCATGTACGGCGGGCTGTTCTTCATGGCCGGCGCCTACACGCTATCGCGCAACGGCCATGTGCGCGGCGACTTCATCTACCGCATGTGGCCGCCTAGGGGCCAGGCGATCATCGAGCTGACGCTGTACTTCCTGTTCTTCTATCCGGGCGTGCTCGCGCTGATGTATGCGGGCTGGAGCTACGGCTTCGACGCCTTCAGGATCCGGGAAGTGAGCGTCAACAGCCCGGTGGGAATTCCGGTCTGGCAGCTCAAGCTGCTGATCCCATTCGGCGCCGGCTTGCTGGCGATCCAGGGGCTGGCCGAGGTGCTTCGCTGCATCATCTGCATTCGCGACAACCGCTGGCCACCGCGCCTGCACGACGTCGAGGAGCTCGAGGACGTGCTGATCGAGCAGCACGCCGCCGCGGAAGCGGCAAAGCAGGGAGGCGCCAAGTGAGCGATCCGGTCCTCGCTCTGGTGATGCTGGGGCTGTTCATTTTCATCATCCTGCTCGGCTTCCCCATTGCCTTCACGCTCATGGGAATGGGGGTCGGCTTCGGCTACTACGCCTATTTCCGGCCCGGCCAGGAATTCTTCGACAACCGGATCTTCTATCTGTTGACGCAGAACACCTGGAGCATCATGAGCAACGACGTGCTCGTTGCCGTGCCGCTGTTCCTGTTCATGGGCTACGTGGTCGAGCGCTCGAATATCCTCGACCGGCTGTTCTACAGCTTGCAGGTGGCGTTGCGACACGTGCCCGGCGCGATGGCGGTCGCGGCGCTGGTGACCTGCGCGCTGTTCGCGACCGCCACCGGCATCGTCGGCGCGGTGGTGACGCTGATGGGCTTGCTCGCATTTCCCGCGATGCTCAAGGCCGGCTACGACCAGCGCCTCTCGGCGGGCGTCATCTGCGCCGGCGGCACGCTCGGAATCCTGATTCCCCCGTCGATCATGCTGATCGTCTACTCGGCCGCAGCATCGGTCTCGGTGGTGCGCCTGTACGCCGCGGCGATGATCCCGGGCTTCGTGCTGGCGGGCCTGTACGTCGGTTACGTGATCACGCGCGCGGTGCTCAATCCAGCGCTGGCGCCCAAGCTGCCCAGGGAGGAGAGCGAAGTCCCCTGGGGTCAGGCTTTCGTGCTGCTCGCGAAGGCATTCATCCCGCTTGCCGTGCTCATCCTCTCGGTGCTCGGCTCGATCCTGTTCGGCCTTGCCACGCCGACCGAGGCCGCCTCCGTGGGCGCGATGGGAAGTCTGGTGCTCGCAGCGGCCTACCGTGCACTGACCTGGCAGCGTCTGCGCGAAGCGGTTTACCTCACGGCGCGCACGTCGGCCATGGTGTGCTTCCTGTTCGTCGGCTCGTGGACCTTCTCGTCGGTATTCTCTTACCTGGGCGGCGAGGGGATCATCAAGAACTTCGTGCTCGGGTTGCACCTGAATCCGATTCTGTTCCTCATCATCGCGCAGTTCATCATCTTCCTGCTCGGCTGGCCGCTGGAGTGGAGCGAGATCATCATCATCTTCGTGCCGATCTTCCTGCCGCTGCTGCCGCACTTCGGCGTCGACCCGATGATGTTCGGCATCCTGGTGGCGCTCAACCTGCAGACTTCGTTCCTCACACCGCCGATGGCTATGTCGGCCTATTACCTCAAGGGCATCGCACCGCCGTATGTGCAGCTGTGGACCATCTTCAAGGGCTGTTTTCCGTTCCTCGGCATGGTGTTCGTCACCATGTTCCTGGTCTACGTGTTCCCGCAAATGATGTTCTGGCTGCCGAACCTGATGTACGGGCGCTGAGCGCATGGACGCATCGCAACCGAACTGGCTCTCGGCGACCGACGCGGCACGCGCGATCCGCGACGGCGCGATCAGCTCGGAGCAATTGACCGAGGCCTGTCTCGCGCGGGTGCGCGAGGTGGACGACAAGGTCCAGGCCTGGGCCTTTCTCGACCCCGAGCACGCGCTCAAGCAGGCGCGCGCGCGGGATCAGGAGCGCCGCGAGGGCCGGCCGACCGGCCCTTTGCACGGGGTGCCCGTGGCGGTCAAGGACATCATCGACACCGAGGACATGCCGACCGAGGACGGCAGCGTGCTGCACGCCGGGCGCACGCCGGCGCACGACGCGACCGTGGTGGCAATGCTGCGCGCGGCGGGTGCGGTCATCTTCGGCAAGACAGTGACAACCGAGCTCGCGACCTATGCTCCCGGCAAAACCCGCAATCCTCACAATCCCGAGCACACCCCCGGAGGTTCCTCGAGCGGGTCTGCGGCCGCCGTCGCGGTGGGCATGGTGCCGCTCGCACTCGGCAGCCAGACCAACGGCTCGGTGATCCGGCCCGCGTCCTTCTGCGGCGTCTACGGCTTCAAGCCGACGCACGGCCTGATCCCGCGCACCGGCGTGTTGAAGCTGTCGCGAACGCTCGACCAGCTGGGGTTCTTCGCCAGAAGCGTCGAGGATCTCGCCCTGCTGGGCGAGCAGCTCGTCGGCTGGGACGAGGACGACCTCGACACGCGGCCGCGGGCCCGCCCGCCGCTCGTTGAGACCGCCTGCGCCGAGCCGCCGCTGCCGCCGCAGCTTGCCTTCGTCAAGGGCCCGGCCTGGGATCGCGCCACCGACGAGACGCGGCAGGCGTTTGGCGAGCTTGTGTCGACGCTAAGCGAGCGCGTGTTCGAGGTCGACATGGCCGAGTCGACCGTGCAGGCGCTCGATTTCCATCGAACCATCATGGAAGCCGAGATGGCGGCGAACCTGGACCGCGAGTGGGAAACAGGGCGCGACCGGATCTCCACGTCGCTGCGCGCGCAGCTCGAGCGCGGGCGCGAGGTGAAGGCGCTGGACTACCAGCGCGCGCTGGCGCGCATCGCCCTGCTGAATGCCGGGTTCGACAACATCTTCGAGCGCTGCGAAGCGATCGTCACGCCGGCGGCGGCGGGAACCGCGCCGCACGGACTGGAGTCGACCGGCGACCCGGCCTTTTGCTCGCTGTGGACGCTTTGCGGAATGCCGGCCCTCAATCTGCCCCTGATGCAGGGTGGAAACGGCCTGCCGCTCGGCGTTCAGCTGGTGGGTCCGCGCGGCGGCGACGCGCGGCTGCTACGCACTGCGCGCTGGCTCGCGGCTCAGGTCGCGTCCGCCTGATCGGATACGGAGATCCTCGATATGCTATTCAAGATTCTCGGCAGCATCCTGGCGGCCGGCCTGCTGATCGTTTTCATCGGCCCGGTTGCGATCAAGCTCAAGGACGTCGCGTTCAGCGTCGTCGTCCTGATCGGGCTGACGATGATGGTGGTAGATATCTGGCAGGCGCTGAAGTCGAAGGAAGACTGAAGGCCGCGCTTCAGCTCGCGACGGCGGCCGGCTGGGCGCGCAGCGCAGCGATCTCGGCGCGCAGGTTCTCGAGCTCGCTTCGATCCACGATAGAGAGCACCCAGTGGGTGAGGCGGCCGTCGGCCGAGCGCACGGCGCCGACGGCTGCTTCGATTTGCAGCGCGGCGCCGTCCTTGCTCCAGGCGGGCAGCCGCCAGCGCGAAGCGGGCTCGCCGAACAGCCGCTGGGCAAGCGCCTCGTCGCCCCGGAACAGCAGGTCGACGACTCCGCGGCCCCGCACCTCCGCCTCGCGATAGCCGAACAAGGACTCGAAGGCGGCATTGGCATAGGTGACCGGACATCCCGGCGCGTCGGCCTCGACCAGCGCCAGCGGCAAGCCGCAGGCAGACAGGGCGGCACGCGACAGTGCGCTGTCGGCGAGCAGGCGGAATAGCGCCGGTGCCGCCTCGCGGCGTGCGCACACCTGGCGACCCGATGGGGGCAGGCGGCGCACTTTGTCAGCGAGTGTCATGACTCACTTTTGCCATGGATCGCCCGGCGCGGCAAGCGAGCACTCCCCGCTAAATCAGTGTTTTTTAGGCGCAATGTGACAAAAACCACGCGCCCGGGCCGCTCAAGCGGTACTCAGGGTATGCGCCCGTACCGCAACGATGGCCTTGGCCTGGTTGAAGTCTTCGGCGTAGCCGGCGCCGAACAGGCAGCATGCCAGCAGATTCGCGATCGGCAGCGGCATGGGCTGTCTGCCGGCGAGCACCTGCTCGATCCATGCGGCCGTGGCTCTGGCGTTGGGTTGCTCCGGCAGAGCACCCGCGCGCGCCGCGCCCGGGGAGGCCGGCTGAGCGTGGCCATCGAACAAGGTGACCCGCTCGCCGCCGTCGAACAGGGTCATCGCCGGGCGCTGCAGCGGATCGGGGTAGGCCTCTCCTTCGCAGCCATGGAACAGCAGCGCGTGCTCGCCCAGCCCCGCCAGGACCGAGGCGAGAGCCTCGCAACGATTCTCGCTTCCTGCGGGTACCAGCTTGAGCGCCGCGCCGCCGAACGGGTCGATCAACGGCGCGACTTCACGCGCGCAGGTGGGTACGCCCAGGCGCGCTTGAAGCGAGACAAGTCCGGCGAGGGCCGGACAAAGCAACGCCGTGGGCACGAAGGCGATGCGCGATGTCTGGAGTGCGTCGCTTGCATCGTTAAGTGTGGCATTGGGAAACACGCCCAGCTCGCGTAGAACGCTTGCGCTCGCGACGCCCCCCTGGCCTTCGAGCGGTCCGTGCACGAGCACCGGGACGCCCAGGCGCGCCAGCGCAAGCGCCACCAGCGGCATCAGGTTCGCCTGCGTGCGGGCACCGCAGTAGCTTGGGACGGCGACCGGGCGTGGTCCCGCCGGAAGGCCGAGGCGGTTGAGTCGCCGTTGCGTTGCACGTCTGAATCCCGCCAGTTCCGGCGACGCAAGCGGTCGCGTCGCGAGCGCTCCGAGCAGCGCACCGAGCTCGAACTCGTCGATCCCGCCGTCCAGCGCGGCCGAAAAGACCTCGAACGCTTCGGTCTCGGCAAGGCTGCGCTCGCCCGTGTCGCGGCACGCAATTCTCTTGATGGCATGAGGCACGAGCATCGCTCCTGCATCAGCAATGGCCGTGCCATGGCCGCGCGGCGGGCGCAGCGTGTCGTTTTCCGCTGGATAAGGCGAGGCGTTAGTGCACGCTCGCCGGGGCGTGCATCGAATTGGTGCGCTAGTGCGCCTGTCGCGGGCGCGACGATAGCGAATAGCAGAAGCGGCGCAGGCGGCTCAGGTCTTCCGTTTCGATCGCCTGGTGCAGGAAAGTCATGTTGCGCTCGATCTCGGCCTGGTAGAGGTTCGGCCCGTCGAAGTGCGCGGCGGCGAAGCGCTCGACGCCGCCGAGCTTGGTGCTGATGCGATGGCGAACGACGTACTCGTAGAATCCGGGCGTCTTGTACATCAGGTCCTCGGGCGAGGCGTAGCGTACGATCTCGCGTCCGTCGGGCGTGATGTCGCGCGCAATGCGCCCCCAGACGAATTCGCGGTAGAGGAACTCGCGGCACTTTTCGAGGTACATGCGGTCGGACATCTGGCCGATCAGGTCGGCGGTGCCGACCATGTGGCCGAGCAACCGGTCCGCGGGGTCGTCGATCTTGATCTCGTCGAGATCCTTCTCGTAGCCGGTGAAATGCACCAGCGCGGCCGCTATCGGCGCTTCGGCCGCGAATCCGAGGCGGGGCAGGTAGTCGAGCAGAAACTCGGCACTCCGGCTGACGTGCACCTTGGTGAACACTGCGCCGTTCTCGACGTGTGCCTCGGATTCGCGCCGGATATAGCCGGAATCGTGCAGCAGCGCGATGATCACGCCCAGGATCGCGCGTCGCGGTCCGAGCTGCTGCGGGGTTTGCTGGACCCGATCATGACCTTCGATCAGGCGGGCGGTGGCGAGCGAGATGTCGAGCGTGTGACGCAGGTCGTGATAAAGGGTGTCGCACGGCAGGTAGCCCGGGTAGGTGCCCTCGAACAGCGCCTTGATGTCGGTGAACGCGCGCGCAAGCGGCGACAGGTCCGCATTCGGGTAGCGGGTCGCGAACATGGAAGTGACGAAGTCGCGTACGCGGTCGGCGTCCTCGACGTCCACCCGGTTTGCCACGTCGTATTGGCTGAGGCGGTCCTGCATGACGCTTCGACGGGCCTCCGTGACAGTTATTGTTGTGCGCAGATTATTGCGCACGGGCCTCCGCGCGCGCAAGCAAAGAAAAGGGAGACGGCCGATAAGCCGGGTTCTGTTGACGCGGCCGGTGAGGGCGCGCGCCATGGCAGCCATTCCTCTAGGCCCGCGGTTACCCGCGGGCTCAAGCCACCTACCCGCAAGCTCGGCCGAGCCGACCTCAGACGCTTGCCTATTTGGTGTTGCTCCGGATGGAGGTTGCCGCGTTTCACCCCCCGGTTTGACCCGGGGACTCGTCTCTGTGGCCCTGTTCGTCGCCTTCGCGCCGCTTGCGCGGCGGTTATACGCGCCGGGGTGTTACCCCGCATCCCGCTCTACGGAGCCCGGACTTTCCTCTGCGCTTGCGCGCAGCGGCTGCCTGGCCGACTCCCGCGCCGATTCTACCGCGCCGGCGGCACGGCGGAACGGCCGGAAATGGCGGGTGTCGGCGTAGAACGACTCGCGCTCGTTGCCGGGAAACCAGCCCGGATAGCCGAACACCGGCAGCGGCGCGAGCGAGCGCGGCGAGGACTCGTCGCCCGCTTCGTGCAGCCACTGCGCCGCGCGCCGGTCGAGGCAGGTGATCAACTCCCCGGGCGCCACGCGCAGCGACCCCTCGTCGATCGGAACGAACAACGCCTTGCAGGTGATGCCGGGCCAGGGCCGGCGTGCCTGATCTAGCACGGCGTGGCCGACGACCACGAATCGCATCGTTTGCACGACCCCGGCGCGCCGATCCCAGAACAGCTCCCGCCAGCGAAAACCGCGGACGAGCTCGACCAGTCCGGGGTCGGCGAATGCGACGATCGCGCCGCCTTCGTCGAAGATGGTGAGCAGGTCGCGCAGTGGGCCGCGCCGGCCGCCCTCACGCGGGATCTGCGCGACATGGCGCGCATTGAGCAGCGCCTTGGTGCGCGGAAAGGCGATCCAGGCGAGCGCGTTGAACAGGTCGTGCCAGTTGCGCGGGCGCGTCGCC
>JBAUTD010000508.1:0-5893 GCA_049582045.1 Burkholderiales bacterium | reverse complement strand
TCCTTGCCGCCGGGCCGGAGGCCGGATTCAGCGCGGAGGAAGAAGCGCTTCTCGTCGGCGCAGGGTTCGAGCCGGTGCGGCTCGGCCCGCGCGTGCTGCGCACCGAGACGGCCGCGCTCGCGGCGCTCGCTGCGATCAACGCGCTCGCCGGCGACTATTGAGCTTAGAATTCGGCGAACCGCGACGACCCCGGAACCGAATGAGCTCACCGTCCAACCCCGAAGCCTTCGTGCGCTGGTTCCGCCAGGCCGCGCCCTACGTGCACGCGTTCCGCGGCCGCACCTTCGTGATCGCATTCGGCGGCGAGCTGGTGACCGAGCGCGCGCGCTTTGCGCAGTTCGTGCACGACCTGAACCTGCTCGCGGCCCTGGGCATCCGCCTGGTGCTGGTGCACGGCGCGCGGCCGCAGATCGAGGCCGAGCTCAAGTCCAACAAGCAGCGCTCGCGCTACGTCAAGGGCTTGCGGGTGACCGACGAGGCGGCGCTGGTGGCGGTCAAGCAGGCCGCCGGCGTGCTGCGGGTCGAGATCGAGGCACTGCTGTCGCAGGGCCTGCCGAACTCGCCGATGGCGGGGGCCCGGATCCGCGTCGCCTCGGGCAACTTCATCACCGCGCGCCCGATCGGAGTGGTCGAGGGCACCGACTTTCAGTTCACCGGCGCGGTGCGCAAGGTCGACGCGACGGCAATTGCGCGGCGCCTGGACGCGGGCGAGGTGGTGCTCGCGCCCAATATCGGCTACTCCCCTACCGGCGAGGTGTTCAATCTCGCCTGGGAGGACGTGGCCGAAAGCGTCGCGATCGCGCTCAAGGCCGACAAGCTGCTCCTGTTCACCGACCGGCTGCCCACCGACCGCAAGGGCGAAGTGCTGGCCGAGCTCACCGCGCGCGAAGCACAGGCGCTGCTGAGAAAAGCCGATCTGGGCGCATCGACCACGCGCGCGCTCGAGCACGCCCTGCGCGCCCTGGGCGCCGGCGTCGGGCGCGCGCACCTCATCACGCGCCGCGCCCAGGGCGCGATGCTGCTCGAGCTGTTCACGCACTACGGCGTGGGCACCATGCTTACCGCCGACCCGGTGCAGAAGCTGCGGCCGGCGCGGGTGGAGGACATCGCCTCGATCATCTCCCTGATCGAGCCGCTCGAGGCCGACGGCACCCTGGTCAAGCGCAGCCGCGAGTTGCTCGAGCGCGAGATCGGCAACTTCCAGGTAATCGAGCACGACGGCGTGCTGCTCGGCTGCGCGGCGCTGTACCCCTACCCCTCGGCCAAGAGCGCGGAATTCGCCTGCGTGGCCGTGACGCCGGACTATCGCGACGCGGGTATCGGCGAGCTCCTGCTGCAGGCCTGCGAGGATCGCGCCAAGGCCTTGCATCTGCGCAGGATCTTCGCGCTGACCACCCGTGCGGCGCACTGGTTCCTCGACCAGGGCTTCGTCGCGGCCGACGTCGCGGCGCTGCCGGCCGAACGGCGCGAGCTGTACAACTGGAAGCGGGGCTCGAAGGTCTTCGTCAAGAGAATATAATCTGCGGCATCGAACCGGACGGAATCCCCATGGCAAGAATGGTCAAATGCGTCAAGCTCGGGCGCGAAGCGGAAGGGCTCGATCTGCCGCCCTATCCGGGCGAGCTCGGCAAGCGCCTGTACGAAAACGTCTCCAAGGAAGCCTGGCAGCAGTGGCTGCGGCACCAGACGATGCTGGTGAACGAGAACCGGCTCAACCTGGCCGACCCGAAGGCGCGCAAGTACCTTGCCGAGCAGATGGAAAAGCACTTCTTCGGCGAGGGCGCCGACGTCGCGTCGGGCTACGTGCCGCCGGCGCAGACGAAGTAACTCGCCGCGCTACTCCAGGATTTCCTTTTCCATCTCGTCGATGGAAACGTGCCGCACGTCGCGGCCCTTGGCCATGTAGATGACGTACTCGGCCATGTTCTTCGAATGGTCGCCGATGCGCTCGATCGCCTTGGCGATGAACAGGATCTCGAGCGAGCGGGTGATGGTGCGCGGGTCTTCCATCATGAAGGTGATGAGCTGGCGCATGATGGCGCGGAACTGGTCGTCCACCGCGCTGTCCTGACGCACTACCGCCATCGCCTCGCTTACATCCAGCCGCGCGAAGGCGTCGAGCGACTGGCGCAGCATGGCGAGCGCGCGATCGGCGACGTTCGACAGGTCCATGCGCGGCATGTGCATCCGCCCGGCGCCATGGATCAGCTTGGCCATGCGGGCGATCTTTTCCGCCTCGTCGCCGATACGCTCGAGATCGGTGATGGTCTTGATCACCGTGATCAGCAGACGCAGGTCGCCCGCGGCGGGCTGGCGGCGCGCGATGATGTGACTGCAGGACTCGTCCAGCTCGACTTCGAGCGCATTGACGCGATGGTCGTCGGCGATGGTCTTCTCGATCAGCTCCATGTCGCCCGAGATCAGCGCCTCCATCGCGCGCGTGATCTGCTGCTCGACCAGCCCGCCCATGTGCAGCACGCGCGAGCGCACGCTTTCGAGCTCGGCGTCGAATTGCTTGGAGGTGTGCTCGGCCATCAGCGCTTTCCCGTAGAGAGCAGAATTTAGTATAGCCCCATTACGGTTGCGTGACAGTCAGGCTGCGCACCCCTTGCGCCCCTCCCAGCAGCAGCAGGTCGGCGCCGCGGCGGGCGAAGATGCCGTTGGTGACCACGCCGGCGATGTTGTTCAGCTCGGCTTCGAGCTTGGGCGGATCGATGATGGACAACCCGTAGCAGTCGATGATCAGGTTGCCGTTGTCGGTGCGGAAGTTCTCGCGCAGCTCGGGCTGGCCGCCCAGCCTGAGCAGCTCGCGCCCGACGTAGCTGCGCGCCATCGGGATCACCTCCACCGGCAGGGGGAACTTGCCCAGCACCGGCACCAGCTTGGAGGCGTCGCAGATGCACACGAAGCGCTTGGCGACCGCGGCGACGATCTTCTCGCGCGTGAGCGCCCCGCCGCCGCCCTTGATCATGTACAGGTGCTCGTTCACCTCGTCCGCGCCGTCGACATAGACCGGCAGCGCATCGACGCTGTTCAGCTCGAGCACTCTTATGCCATGGCGCTTGAGGCGCTCGGCGCTCGCCTCCGAGGCGGCCACCGCGCCCTCGATGCGGCCCTTGATCCCGGCCAGGGCGTCGATGAAGAAGTTGACCGTCGAGCCCGAGCCGACGCCCACCACGGCGTCCTCGACCACGTGCTTGAGCGCCTCGCGCGCGACCAGCTGCTTGAGCTCGTCCTGCGTCATCGCTTGCGTTGCGGCGGCAGGTCGGTGCACACCCCTTCGTAGAGCTCCGCGGCCATACCGACCGACTCGCTCAGGGTCGGATGCGGATGGATGGTCTTGCCGATGTCGGTCGCGTCGGCGCCCATCTCGATCGCGAGCGCGAGCTCGCTCACCAGGTCGCCCGCGCCGGTGCCGACGATGCCGCCGCCGACGACGCGATGCGTCTCGGCGTCGAAGATCAGCTTGGTGAACCCTTCCTCGCGACCGTTGGCGATCGCGCGACCCGAAGCGGCCCAGGGAAACTTCGCCACTCCGACCTTCGCGCCCGCCTTCTTCGCGTCCTCCTCGGTCAGGCCGACCCAGGCCACCTCCGGGTCGGTATAGGCCACCGACGGGATGACCCGCGCATCGAAATGCGACTTCTGCCCCGCCGCGGCCTCCGCCGCGACGTGGCCTTCGTGCACCGCCTTGTGCGCGAGCATCGGCTGGCGGGCGATATCGCCGATGGCGTAGATGTGGGGCACGTTGGTGCGCATTTGCGTGTCGACCTCGATGAAGCCGCGCTCGCCGACCGCGACGCCGGCCGCCTCGGCGCCGATGTTCTTGCCGTTCGGCGCGCGCCCGACGGAGACGAGCACCAGTTCGTAGGTTTGGGGCGCCTTGGGCGCGGCCTCGCCCTCGAACCAGACCTTGATGCCGTCCTTTTGCGCCTCGGCCTTCGCGGTCTTCGTTTTCAGCATCACGTTGTCGAAGCGGCCGGCGTTGAACTTCTGCCATACCGAGACCAGGTCGCGGTCGGCGCCGAGCATGAGGCCGTCGAGCATCTCGACCACGTCCAGGCGCGCGCCGAGGCTCGAATACACCGTGCCCATCTCGAGGCCGATGATCCCGCCGCCGATCACCAGCATGCGCTTCGGGACGCTCTTCAATTCGAGCGCGCCGGTCGAGTCGACGATGCGCGGATCCGCGGGCAGGAAAGGCAGCTTGGCCGCCTGCGAGCCGGCCGCGATGATCGCGCTCTTGAAGCGAACGGTCTTTGACCCGTCGGCGGTTTCGACCTGCAGCCGGTTCGCATCCGCGAACTTGCCGACGCCCTGCACCACCGTCACCTTGCGCGCCTTCGCCATCCCTGCCAGCCCGCCGGTGAGCTTGCCGACCACCTTGTCCTTGAACCCGCGCAGCTTGTCGAGGTCGAGCGTCGGCTCGCCGAAGGAAACGCCGTGGGGCGCCAGCGCGCGCGCCGCGTCCATGATCGCCGCCGTGTGCAGCAGCGCCTTCGACGGAATGCAGCCGACGTTCAGGCACACGCCGCCGAGCGCGGGATAGCGCTCGACCAGCACCGTTTTCAGCCCCAGGTCTGCGGCCCGGAACGCCGCCGAGTAGCCGCCGGGGCCCGACCCGAGCACCACGAGGTCGCAGTCGATCTCGCCCGCGGCGGCGGGCGCCTGGGTGGCGGCGGGTTTCTTCTGCTCTTCTTTCTGTTCCTTTCCCGTTTCCTCGCCCTTCTCGTCGACCGTCAGGATCACCGTGCCCTGAGAGACCTTGTCTCCAACTTTCACTGTGAGTTCCCTGACCACGCCTGCCGCCGGCGACGGGATCTCCATCGTCGCCTTGTCCGATTCGAGCGTGATCAGCGACTGCTCCTTGGCCACCGCGTCGCCCGGCTTGACCAGGACCTCGATCACCTCGACTTCCTTGAAGTCGCCGATGTCGGGAACCTTGACTTCGGTCACGCTGGCCATCTCAGAGCAGCGAGCGGCGGATGTCGGACAGCACCGACGCGAGGTCGCTGGTGAAGCGCGCGGCCGCCGCGCCGTCGATCACCCGGTGGTCGTACGAGAGCGACAGCGGCAGCATCAGTCTCGGCGCGAAAGCCTTGCCGTCCCACACCGGTCGCATCACCGAGCGCGACACGCCGAGGATCGCCACCTCCGGCGCGTTGATGATCGGAGTGAACGCCGTGCCGCCGATCCCGCCCAGGCTGGAGATCGAGAACGTTCCGCCCTGCATGTCGCCGGGCTTGAGCTTCTTGTCGCGCGCCAGCTTCGAGGTCTCGGAGAGCTCGCGCGCCAGGTCGAACACGCCCTTGCGGTCGGCGTCCCTGACCACCGGCACGACCAGGCCGTCGGGCGTGTCGACCGCAACTCCGATGTGGTAGTACTTCTTGAGGATCAGGTTCTCCGCCTTGGGGTCGAGCGAGGCGTTGAACTGCGGATACTGCCGCAGCGCGGTGACGCAGGCCTTGATCAGGAACGCGAGCATCGTCAGCTTGAAGCCCTGCTTTTCCGTCACCGCGGTATTGGACTTGCGGAACGACTCGAGATCCGTGATGTCCGCCTCGTCGAACTGGGTGACGTGCGGGATCGAGACCCAGTTGCGGTGCAGGTTGCCGCCCGAGAGCTTCTGGATGCGCGACAACGGCTTGGTCTCGACCGGGCCGAACTTCGCGAAATCGACCTCCGGCCAGGCCGGGAGATTGAACGGCATGCCGCCGCCGCGCGCAGCGGGCGCCGGCGCCGCTGCCGCCCCTTGCGTCATCACGCCCTTGACGAAGCCCTGCACGTCTTCGTGCAGCACCCTTGCCTTCGGGTCGCAGCCGCACTCGCAATCCACGGCCGACGCGAAACCGCCGGTCCCATTGCCCAGCAGCAGGCCTACATAATATTTGAC
>JBAUTD010000507.1:0-8420 GCA_049582045.1 Burkholderiales bacterium | reverse complement strand
GCATCCGGGATCTACGCGTTGGTGCGCCTGGCCGAACCGCAGCAGAACCGCATCGTGGCGCTGGCCGGCCTTCTCAGTATTCCGGTCGGGGGAGCGCTGCTGGCTGCGGTACAGCTGCTTGCCGGCGCGCAGGCGACGCAAGAAACGGTACGCGCGCTGCCCTTGCCGATCTGGTTTGCGGGCTCGTTCAGCCTGCCGCCCGAGAATCTGGTTACGCTGCTCGCCCCCGACTTCTTCGGCGATTTCTCGCGTCACGCTTATTGGGGCAGATGGTATCTGTGGGAGGCCTGCCTGTTCTTCGGCGTCACCGGCTTGGCGCTGGCGAGCTACGGGATATGGGCGGCGCGCGCGACGGGGCAACGGGCGCTCCTGATAACGCTTGCCGTCACCCTCGTTCTGGCATTCGGGCAATACTCCCCTCTCTACCGGATCCTGTACGACTGGGTTCCGCTCTACGACAGATTTCGCGGCTCCGCCAAGTTCACTTTTCTGGCTGCGCTCATGCTCGCCCTGTTCGCCGGCTACGGGCTGGATCGCATTCTGCGTGATCGCAGCGTCTCGCCGCGCGCAATCATGGTCGCCGCTGCCGGCGCGGCCGCCCTCGTCATTTGCGGGGCCGTTGTTTCGAACGTGGACTGGGGCCCCGTCATGAAGGCGATGCAGGCCACGGGCCAGACATATCTCGCTCCGGCAAGCTACTCCGACTCCGCGTTTGTCTCGGAAAGCCAGGCGTTCGCGGCGACGGGTCTGTTCGTGGCCGGTCTTACGCTTGCCGCGGGCGTCCTGCTCGCGCTGCGCACGAGGCGGGAGCCCCGTGCCGCGTTCATTATCGGGACGCTCGCGATCGCCGAGGTATTTGTGTTCGCACGCATGCACCGGCCGACGGTGGACAGCGCTCAGGTCGTCATTCCCCAGTTGAGCGCCTATCTCGCCGCGCATCCGGGCGATTACCGCACGTTGAACACTTGGATGCCGGACAGCGCGATGTCGATGGGAACGTTCGACGCCTGGGGATACGACCCAGGCGTTACCCGACGCTATGCGGAGCTGATGGCGTGGATCGAAGGAGAAAATCCTGACACTGCGACGCAGTACATGAGCTTGCGCCGCTTCGGTCCGCTTCTTACCATGCTGCGGGTGAAGTACGTCGTCACGCTTCAGAACAATACGATGCGAATGTTTCCCGGGATCCGGCCGCCGCTGGATCGACTGGTGCTGGTCGGCGCGTATCAAGTTCACGCGCAGCGCGACTCAATCCTGCGCGCCATGGGCGCCGCGTCATTCGACCCCGCGAAGGAAGTGATTCTGGAGCAGCCGCCCGATCCGGCGCCGGTCTTGGTGGGGGAGGTGCATGGCCGGGCGGCGATCGTGCGCGAGGGAACCGATTTCATGGACATCGAAGCGGATGTTCAAAATCCCGCTCTCCTGTTGGTGACCGACGCCTGGGCCGACGGCTGGCGAGCCGTGCCGCTCGAGGGCAGCAGCCAGTCGCGCTACCGCCTCGTGCCCGCGGACTATGCGCTGCGCGCGGTGGCGCTCGGTCGGGGCCATCATCATCTGAGGATCGAGTACGCGCCGCGGCTCTTTTACGTAGGGGCGATCCTTTCGGCATTGGCCTGGCCCGCGTGGATCCTCGCGCTGGTGCTGTTGGGCAGGAGGAAGGAGCGCAGGCATGCCTGAAATTTCCGTGGTCGTGCCTGCCTATCGCGAGCGGGAGAACATTCCCCCGCTGCTCGACGCGCTGGAGCAGGCGCTGAGCGGGCTGGACTGGGAGGCGATCGTGGTGGCGGACGCCGCCGACGACGGCACCGAGGAAGTGGTGCGCGAGCGCGCCCAGCGCGACCGGCGGGTGCGCATCATCCAGCGCATCGGCCGGCGCGGGCTCGCCTCGGCCTGCATCGAGGGCATGCTCTCGAGCTCGGCGCCGTATCTCGCGGTGATGGACGCTGATCTGCAGCACGACGAAAGGCTGCTGCCGAAGCTTCTCGATGCCGCCAAGCAGGGCGGGGCGGAGGTCGCGGTGGCGAGCCGGTACATGGAAGGCGGCAGCACCGGGGAGCTGGCCGCCGAGCGGGTGCGCGTTAGCCGCCTCGCCAGCGCCCTGGGCTCGGTGCTGTGCAAGGGGTTGACCGACCCGATGAGCGGCTTTTTTGTGGTGCGCAGGACCTTCCTCGAGCGGGTGGTGCGCAAGCTCTACGGCCGGGGCTTCAAGATCCTGCTCGACATGATCGCGGCAGCGCGCGGACAGGTCGGAATCGCCGAGCTTCCGTATCGGATGCGCAGCCGCGAGCGCGGCGAGAGCAAGCTCGGCGTCAGAGTGATCGCCGAGTTCTTCATGCTGATCCTCTACCATCTGACCGGCCGGCTGCTGCCGGCGCGCTTCTTCCTGTTCGGGCTGGTCGGGGTCACCGGGGTCGCAGTGCAGCTCGGGGTGCTATCTTTGGCCTTCGGCGCATCGGCGCAATTCCTCTACAGCCAGATTGTGGCGACCTGGGTGGCAATGACGAGCAACTTCTTTCTCAACAACATCTTCACCTACGGCGACCAGCGGCTGCGCGGGGCGCGCATGTGGCGCGGCCTGATCAGCTTCTACATGGCCTGCGGCATCGGCGCCTTCATCAACGTCGCGCTGGCCGAGTGGCTGTTCGTCAAGTCCGTGCCCTATTGGGCCGCCGGGCTGACCGGCGCGCTGGTCGCCTCGCTGTGGAACTTCTTCACCACCGCTTCGTTCACTTGGGGCGGATCGACCGCCCGCAAGCGATGACGCTGACGCCGCCCGAGCATTTCCGCCCCGCACGGGCAGACTGGATGCAGGCGGTCATCGTCGCGCTGGCGCTGCTCGCGCTGTATGCGCTCACCTCGCCGCGCACGGTCTCGCTCGAGGACGACGGCGGATTCATCCTGTCGAGCTACTTCCTCGGCATAGAGCATCCGCCGGGCTATCCGCTCTTCACCCTGATCGGCCATCTGTTCACGAAGCTGCCGTTCGGCGAAGTCGCCTACCGCGTTCACCTTGCGAGCGCATTCTTCGGCGCGCTCACCGGCGCGGCAGTGTGGCTGGTTGCGCGCTGCCTGATCCCCGGCCGACTGCCGGCGTACCTCGCCGCCTTCGGGCTCGGCTTTTCCACTGCATTCTGGTCTCAGGCGATCATCGCGAAGGGGACGTATACCCTCAACACGTTCTTCGTCCTCGTGCTGGTCTACCTCGGCCTGCGCGCCTGTCCCCCGAACGCGCCGCCCGATCCCCGGGATACGCGCGTGCTGCCGGCGATGGCGTTCCTGTTCGGCCTCAGTCTCACCAATCATTGGCCGCTGATGCTGCTCGTCGCCCCGGCGTTCCTGGTCCTGCTCTGGCCGAGAAGAACCGAGCTGCTGAAGCGGCTTCCGCTGCTTCTCGCCCTCTTCGTGCTGGGACTGCTGCCTTACGCCTGGATGGTGTACCGGTCGTGGGCGCCGCTCCCGATCAGCTTCTACGGGCCGCTGCAAACGTGGGCCGAAATTTGGTATTTCATCAGCCGGGGGGGGTACAAGGGGATTGACACGTCCCAGGCAGCGAGCTGGCTCGACCGACTCAAGTTCTTCCCCTATTTCGCCGGCCAGGCGCTGATTCAGTTCGCCGTGCTCGGCTCGCTGGTCGCGGGGGTCGGATTCTGGGTCCAGCGCCGCGTCCTCGGCGACCGTATCGCCGCCTTTCTGACCCTCGCGTTCCTGGGTCCGTCGGTAGGGCTGCTGCTCCTGCTCGGGTTCGACTACGATTCGGTATCCAAGCACGTTTTCCAGGTCTACCCGCTGCCTGCCTACGTCGTGCTCGCGCTATGGATGGGCCTGGGCCTCGCCTGGCTGCAGGGGCGCTATGCCCTCCGCTTCGCGCCAGCGGTCGGTGTCTGCGCCGCCTTGCTGGGGATCATCCTGTTCGTGGGCAGCCGCTCGAACCTGCTGCAAAACTACGACTGGGGATCGAAATACGCGCACGCGGTATTGCGCGCGCTGCCGCCGAACGCGATTCTGTTTGTGAGCGGAGACGTGGATCTGGGCACGATCGGCTATTACCACATGATCGAGAACCAGCGCCCGGACATTGCGCTCTACCAGTGGAAAGGCCTGGTCTTCGGCAACAGGCTGTTCCAGCCTCTACGCACCAGCGCGGAGTCCGAGCAGCAAAAACTGCGTGAATTCATCGAGCACGCGCACGATCCGGTCGAGATGTCGGGGCTCGAATTCGTCGGGGATTACGCGCAGCGCGACCACTGGCTGTTCATCGAGGTCGACAAATCGAGCCGCGATCCGAGGCAATATACAGTCGATATCCCCGCGGAGATGCGGAAGTTTTTCGAGCAGTCGATCCTGCACACCCACGACCGCAACGGCTGGATCGCGTTCCAGCAGGACGAATTGCGCCGGCGGTACGCGGAGCTCTTGGGGCGCAGCCTGCAGCCTGGCCAGCAACTCGATGCGCGCACCAAGGGCGACCTTGAGGCGCTGACGCAGGATTACTTCGGCGCGCTCGGCCTGGCGCAAGGCATGTTGCTGAATCCGCACGGCTACAAGACGGGGGAGGTGGGCGCGCTGCTGGAACAGGCGCAAAAACTTACGCCGCCCGACGTTCCCAAGGCGTATCTCTCCAAGTACTTCGCTTTTCGCGGCATTCTGCGTGCCAATCTGAACGACCGGCGCGGCGCGATCGAAGACTTCGAAACCGCGCTTTCGATCTGGCCTCTGCCGGACAACCCCGCGCTGGGCCCCCTCGAGGCGATCTACCGGGAAGCGGGCGACGAAAAGGCGCTGAATGCCCTGCGCGAGCGGATCAGGCGCCTCGAGCGCCGGCGCTGACCCGGAGGGGTGAGTGGGACGGGTTGCGCGAGTTCTGATCTTCGGCGTGCCTGCCGCGGTCTGCGCCGCCTGGACCGTGTTCGCCGGCAAGGACGTCAACTGGGACCTGCTCAACTACCACTACTACGCGCCCTTCGAGCTGCTCGCCGGCCGGCTCGGGGAGGACTTCTTCGCCGCGAGCGCGCAAAGCTACCTGAACCCGGTCGGCTACCTGCCTTTCTACCTGATGGTGTCTTCCGGCTGGCACAGCGTGCTCGTATCGATTGCGCTCGCGGTCGTGCACAGCCTGAGTATCTCGCTTCTGTTTCTCCTTGCCTGGCGCCTGTTCGAACACCTGCCGCGCAACGAGCGCGCAATGTTCGCGTTGCTCGCGACCGGGCTCGGGAGCGCAACCGCGGTGTACTGGGAAACGGTCGGCACCTCGTTCCTCGATCCGCTTCTCGTCCCGCCGATGCTGGCGGGCTTGCTCCTTCTGCTCGGTGACGATCGACATGCGCTGCGGCGGGCGCTGCTCGCCGGGGTCATGTTCGGGCTGTCTGCGGCGCTCAAGTATTCGAATGCGATATTCGCGCTCGCGGCGCTGCCTCTTGCGATAGCCATGCCAGGCGCGCGAGGCGCGGCCCGGTGGCGGACCGTGCTCGGCTACGTCGCCGGCGGGGTGCTTGCGGTCGCGGTGCTGGCGGGCCCATGGCTCGTCATGCTGGCGCGGGAATTCGGCAACCCGGTGTTCCCGCTTTTCAATGCATGGTTCCGCTCGCCCGACGCGCTACCCGTAAACCAGGTCAACGATCGCTTCACCCTCGACGGTCTGAGCGCGGCGCTCGCGTTTCCGTTCCGGATGATCGCGCTCGATCGTTCGCTCTACTCCGAGAATTTCGCACCCGATCTCCGGTTCGCGGCGCTGATCCTGCTGGCCGTCGCGCTTGCCGCAATCTGTGCGCTGCGCAGGACATCTGCGCAAGGCGCTTTGTGCGCCACCGATTGGCGGCTGTTCGGCTTCTTCTCTGCGGCCACGGCGATGTGGCTCCTGACCTCGGCCAACGGCCGCTACGGGCTGATCGTGCTACTTCTGGTCGGCGTCTGCCTGGCGCGAATCGGCGAGCGGCTGCTGCCGCCGCGGGCCGCTCGGGTCGCCCTTGCCACGTTGCTCGCGCTGCAGCTCGGGATGACTGTCGTAGCGTCGCCGGCCCGGTGGTTCATAGCCGAGCCGTGGTCGAAACGCTGGCTGGCGTATGACGTGCCGCCGCGAGCGCTGCGCGAGCCCGCACTTTATCTCACGATCAAAGTGCTTCCGTTGGCCGTGATCGCGCCGTTCGTGAATCCGGGATCTTCATTCGTGAACTTTCGCGGTCAGCACAGCCTTCCCCTCGATTCGCCGAGGCTTGCCGCGTTGCTCAAGCGCTATAGAGGCCGCGTGCGCACGCTCGGCCGCGACCTCGCGCTCGTCCACGGCCGGCCGATCGAGGCGGTCCTTCTGGACTACGACCGAACGTTCATCCGGATCGGCTTGCGCGTGGATCCGACGGACTGCTACACGATTGCGTGGCGGCCCGACGCCAGCGACGGCCTTTCCCGTGCGGCGAACTGGCTCGCGCTCCCGCTGCCGCCGCACGAGCGGCTGTCGGCAGTGAGCTGCGCCCTGCGGCCCGCTCCCCGCGACCCGGCGGAAGCCGAAAGGGAGCGCCGGGTTTCCGCGCTTTTCGACCGGATCGAAGCAGCCTGCCCCAGGGTGTTCAGGGACCAGACCGCGGTGACCGAGCCGTTCCTGAACGGCTGGTCGCGCAACTACAACGGCCTCGACGCGCGGCTCGAGACGTTCGGCGACCATGTCGTGTTGAGCTTCCTGCGCAAGGGGGGCAAGATCGACTTCGGCAGGCTTTCGGCATGGGACGATGCGAACGCCACCCCGCCACCGCCGTGCGACTAGCCACGCGAGTCGCTTGCGGCACGCCGGGCGGCACCGGTGGGCGCTTCGTAAGCTACTCGTCAATCGATGCGCGGGACGAAGCGTGGGCGCCTGCTTGTTGAAAGGTTTTCGCGCGGAAAACGACCTTGCACGACTGGGTCCGGTATGCGCAGAATCCGCGCATGGATCGCCTGCTCAAACTCTTGTTCGCCGTCGGGCTTTGCGTGCTGTCGTTCGTGTTCGGTGCGGCTGCGTACCAGTATCAGGTGTTCCCGTATCCGCTGCTTCAGGATGCGAAATTGGCCTGGGATGCGTGGAGACAAGTGTCCGGCGAGCCGTTGCCGTTCGCTCTGAAGAAATTTGTCGTTAGCACGGGCGCCACGAGAGACCCCTTGGCGCGGCGCGTAGATCCCGCGGCCGGCGACGAGTACATACTTGTAACTGGCGGTCCATACGAACTGACGGATTATTGTCCAAAGTTCGGCTGTATGGCGTGGATCATGGACCGCAAGGGTCGCATCGTGCATGTGTGGGATGTCAATCTTGACGAGCTATGGCACGGATTGACGGGCGTCACGGGCAAGGCCAACTCGGTGACCATGTTTCCGATCGGCATGGCGCTCGGCAGAGACGGATCGCTGGTCGCGACTTTTCAGAGCAACGATACCTTTCCCTTCTCAATCGCTATCGCCAAATTCGACAGTGCCGGCCGCATCGTTTGGAAGCGATTCGACTACAGCCATCACTGGCCTGCACTCGACGACGAAGGCCGCATCTACACGCCGTACGCAACGTTTCCCAAAGGGGTGGAGTACGTGGGGAACACGGCGATCAGGCTCGAGTGCGCGACCGGCCAGATTCACATGGACGGAATCCACGTCCTCTCCCCGGAGGGCAAAGTGCTGCGCGATCTCTCCGTTCTGCAGTCGTTCCTGCGTGCGGGCTACGTTGGCTGGTTTTACGGCCTGCGCGATGGCTGCGATCCTGTGCATCTGAACTCCATTGCGCTTGTAACGGACGAAATCGCGAAGCACCTGCCGGGCACGAAGGCTGGCGACCTCCTGATTTCGCTGCGCGAACCGAGCGCGATCGCCGTCATCGACGGTGTGACCGGCGAGGTGAAGTACGCGGTGTCGGGAAGGACAGCCGCCCAGCACAATGCGCAGTTCCTGCCCGACGGGTCCGTGCTTGCGTTTGACAACCTGGGAGGAGACAGGGCGCTTGGCGGCAGTCGAGTGGTTCGCGTCAACCTCCTCACCGGGAAGTCTGAAACCGTCTTTCCTCGCGGGCACGAGATTGGACTGCTTCCGTTCACCTCGGCGATCGCCGGCACGATCAGCGTGAGCCGCGACGGAAAACGAGCGCTTATCGCCGATACTGAGCAGGGGACCATAGTGGAGATTGACGTCGCGACGGGACGAGTACTCTGGGTATGCGAAAACATTCAAAACATCGAGGTGATTCTCAAGGCGAGGCACATAAAATCGCTGAGCACCAGCGCCCTCTTTTCCGTTTTCGGTGCATACTACGTGCGGGACACGGGGTTTCTAAAGCAAGGAGCGACGCAATGAGCTCGGGGTCTCTCGCGCGGCGCGCACTTCTTGTCGCCGGCTTCTGTGGTGCGATGGCGGCAGCGGGCCCTGCGATTGCGTACATGGGGCCCGGCGCCGGGCTCGGTATGCTC